>JAJPJU010000052.1 GCA_021324035.1 Spartobacteria bacterium
TCGAGAAGTTTCGTTCGCGGCGCCCCCCCACCCTGTATCAAAAAATTGAAATCTTTTTCGGTGAAGAATTTTTGCATTTCGCCGGCAACCTGTTGCATGTCGCGATAGCTGGTGAAGAGAACAAACGCTGCGCCGTTCGTCTTTTCGACGAAATGAGCGATCCAGCGCTCCAATTCCTTGGTGTAACCGGCGTCGCGCGGGTCGGGCATTTTGCGCACCACGAACACTTTCATCTGTTTTTGGAAATCGAACGGACTTCCCAACTGCAATGCTTCGGCATCGTCGGCTCCCACCCGTTCCCGAAAATAAGCGAGATCCGGACGGCCGACTGCGAGCGTCGCGCTAGTCATAACGGAACAGCAATTATCGCGGAAAATCATCCGGCGCATGACCGGAGCGAGATCAACCGGCGCGGCATTGAGCGACAGGAACTGTGCGGTCTTGCCTGTGCGCTCGACCCAGTAAACGTGCTGGGGCGCGGCTTGTTCGAGAAAAATCGCGATCCCATCGCGCGCGTCGCGAATCCGGCGGCCGAATTCCTGCAGCTCGGCCTTGATAATTTCGTCATCGGCCCGCTTTACCACCTCGGCAATTCGGCCTTGAAGGGCAACCAGCCGCCCGGTGATCGTGTCCGGAACCAGATCGATATCGCGAACCCGAAATTCACGGCTCTTTCCAAAATCAGATTTCGATTCCACCGCGTCGAAGAATCTCTCCACCTCGTCGATGAGGTCCGCAGCCAATCGAACACCTTCGGCGTCGCGCATCACGGTAAAAAGACCCTTCCGGGTTCGGGCGTTGTAGAGGCGCTGGATTGCCGATCGCAATCCGTATTGCGAAACGCCAATCCCAATCTGCTTGGAAGCAACCTGCTCGACGGTGTGGGCCTCGTCGAAAATAATGAAATCGTTCGGGAACAGGAATCCACTTTCGCGGCCTTCCTGTTCGTCGGGTGAGCCAAGAAGCATGAAAAGCAGGGTGTGATTGAGGACAATCACGTCCGCGGCGAGCAAACGCTTGCGGGCTTGCTGGTAAAAACAGCGCGAGTTCTGGCCGCAACTCTTTTGGGTACAAATGTGCGCTTCGCTGCAAACCTGAGCCCAAACCTTCGGATCGGGTTCGATCGACATGTCGCTCAAAGTGCCGTCGCGAGTTTTCGCAGCCCATTCTGCGATTCGAGTGAGCTCGGCTTCCTCGGGCCCGGTAAAAAGTTCTTTCGAGCTTTGCAGCGCGCGTTCCAGCCGGCGCGGGCAAATATAATTTTGCCGCCCTTTCATCAAGGCGGCGTCGAATTCAACCGGCAAAACTTTCTTCAGAATCGGAATGTCTTTGTGAAGAAGTTGTTCCTGAAGATTGATCGTGTGGGTGGAGATAATCGCTTTCTTGTGCTGCTCCAGCGCAAACAGGATCGACGGAACGAGATAGGCCAGCGACTTCCCAACCCCGGTGCCGGCCTCAACGACCAAATGCCTTTCTTCCTCCAGCGCACGGGCCACCGCCACCGCCATTTCCTGCTGTTGCGGACGAAACTCGAAGTTTTGGGCCTTCGAAAGCAGCCCGTTCTGCGAAAAAATCGTCCGAACCCGTTCGACGAATTCAGTTCCGAGGGAGTCTTTCAGGGCAATCATATTAAATGGGGGTTCTCTTGGCCAAGAATCACCTCTTCAGAGACTGAAACTTGTTCGCGGAGGTGCTATCCTAATTCTGAAATCAGAAATCTGAAATCTGAAATTTTTCATGCGCCTTCTCGATCGCTACGTCATTCGAAACTTTCTGCAGGCTTACATTTATTGTATCGCCGGGTTTCTCTCGATCTGGCTGATCTTCGACGTCAGCGACAACATCTCAACCTTCATTGACCAGCATTTTGGGTTGATGCTGACGGTGCGATACTATCTCACCCAGGTCCCCGAAGTATTTATCATCCTGCTGCCCGTTTCTTTGCTCCTGGCGCTGTTGTTTGCCCTTGGGCGAATGTCGCGCTCGAATGAAATTGTTTCGATGCTGACGGCCGGCGTGAGCATTCCCCGGGTCCTTGCTCCATTAATCGGAATGGGATTGCTCACTGTCGCTGCAAGTTTGGCTCTCAATTATTCTCTCGCGCCTCACGCCGAAATGGCCAAAAAGAATTTCATCGCGAATGCTCGCGCCCATCAATACAGCGTTCAGGGACAAATTTTCCGCAACCGGACTGATCTTCGGACGTGGTTCATCCAAAGTTTTCGGCCTGGCCATGATTTGTTCAACAACGTTCAGGTCCTGCAGCAGGACGCGAACGATAACATCGTGGAAAATTATCTGGCGGCGCGCGCGATTTACGATGCCAACGCGAAAACCTGGGAGCTCCAGGAGGTGAAGGTCGTTCATTACGACACCGCCGGAAATATTATCGACGAGAAAATGTTGCCGTCGCTCAAGATCGAACATTGGACTGAAACGCCGTTCCGCCTCGGCAGCGCCAACGAGCGCGCAGAATATCTCAGTTTCCCGGAGCTGCGGGAGTATCTCCGATTCAACTCCGATTTCCCAATAGCTTTGCTGGCGCCGTTTCGGACCCATATGCATTATCGGATCGCTTTGCCGTGGACCTGTTTGGTGGTCGTTTGCATTGCCGCGCCGCTCGGGATCGGTTATTCGCGCCGCGGCGTGCTCGCCAGTGTCGCCAGCGCGGTTGTGCTCGTTTTCTCGATGAATTTTCTCACCCACCTTTTTCTCGCGCTTGGTGAAGGCGATCGGATTTCTCCAATCGTTGCCGCCTGGATGCCTAATGCGATTTTCGCAATGATCGGGCTTTATCTCCTTTATCTGCGCGCAACCAACCGCGAAGGGCTTCGCTTTCAACTCGCCGACGTCCGGCGTATATTTTCTCGATGAATCCGTTGCCGAACGATTGGGCCATCAAGGAGCGCGCCGACGCCTGCGCCGCGACCCAGCGGCCGTTCGAGGCCGGGGAATATTTTTACACCCTGCTTTTTCGCGACGCGGAAGGATTTCGCCGCGAGGACTTGAGCGAGGCAGCCTGGAAAAACCGGAACGAAAATATCCAGCCGTTTTCATTTTGGAAAACGCGTTACGAACCGTTGGCCGAAAATCCGGAGACGCTGGGCAAGGAGAATGCCGAAGAACTTTTCCGGCGCCTGATCAAATCCGAAAACCCTCCGGCCAACGCCTGTTACGTTTTGGCGGCAATGCTCGAGCGGAAACGAGTTCTCAAACAAATCAAAACCGAGAGCGCCGAAAAAGGGCGCCTCTTAATATATGAGCACGGCGCGTCTGGGGACGTTTTTATCGTCCCGGACCCCGGTCTGCGCCTCGACGAACTGGAATCCGTCCAGAACGAGGTCGCGCAATTGCTCAAAAGCGCAGCCTAAATTATTGTAGGGCGTCTCTGCGAGACGCCAATTCCAGACGCAGTCTCGCAGAGACGGCCTACAATTCGGATGCCATTCGCCCCGAGGTGCGTCAGCCCGATTTTGTGGCAGAATAAGCCTCTCGTTATGCGCCTCCCCTGGTTTCAAAATCAATTCCCGCTGTTTCTCGCGCCAATGGCAGGCGTGTCGGACAAGATTTTCCGGCAACTTTGCAAGGAGCACGGCGCGGACGTGCTGACGACTGAATTCGTTTCGGCGGAAGGAATTTTCAGGCGCAACGACCGCACCCGCGAGTACCTCGAGTTCGACGAGATCGAACGCCCGATCGGCGTGCAACTGTTCGGCGCGGACGCCAATCACATGGCTGAAGCTGCCAAACAAGTTGCCGATTGGGTCCGGCCGGATTTCATCGATCTCAACTTCGGTTGCCCGGTCAACAAGGTCGTCTGCAAGAACGGTGGATCGGCCTTGCTCAAGGATTGTCCGACGCTTGCGGGTGTCGCCCAATCGGTTGTGCGCGCGATTGCGCCGTTGCCGGCAACCGCGAAGATCCGGATCGGTTGGGATTCGGACTCGGTGAACGCGGTTCGCGTCGCCAGGATTTTGGAGGAATGCGGTATCGCTGCGCTCACGGTGCACGGTCGGACCCGCGCCCAGGGCTATTCCGGAACAGCGGATTGGAACGTAATCGGCGAAGTGGCCGCAGCGGTTTCGATCCCGGTGATCGGCAACGGGGATCTTGCCAGCGCGAATGACGTGGCGAGACGAAAGCGCGAAACGGGAATTGCCGGGGCAATGATCGGCCGCGCAGCGATGAGCACGCCGTGGATTTTTCGCGAGACCAAAGCGTATTTGAAGAACGGCTCAATCGTCGAGCCACCGACCCCCGATGACCGGTGGAAACTAATTCTGCGTCATTGCGAAATGATTGTTGCCGAATGGGGTGTGGAAGAACCGGCCATCCGCTCGATGCGGGCGCGCCTTATGGCGTATTCCAAATCGATGCCGGAAGCGAAACGCTTGCGCGAAAAGTTTTCCCAGGTCTCAACTCTTGCCGATATTGAAACTATCGCGGAAGAAAATCTTTCCCAAAATATCTGCAGGGCGTCTGTATCAGACGCCGACTCATCTCGGCGTTTTACAGAAACGCCCTGCAATTTTGCGTTCCCAGCATGAGCACCGACACCACAGCGCCCAATTACAAAGTCGGCAACGAGAAGTTGATTCAGGTGACCGAAAAAGCTGCGAACAAGCTGGCGTCGCTGCTTGACCAAAAAGGAAATCCGGCCGGCGCTCTGCGTCTGGCCGTAGTCGGCGGCGGCTGCTCCGGTTTGCAATACGCCATGGACCTGGTGGATGGACCAAAAGAGCGCGACATCCTCGTACCGACCTCGAGTGTTCGTATCGTGGTCGATCCGAAAAGCGCGCTCTTCGTAAGTGGCTCAGTCCTCGATTACAGCGAGGACCTGCAAAAAGGCGGATTCAAAGTCACCAACCCGAACGCGGTCGCGCACTGTTCGTGCGGCGAAAGCTTCGCGGTCTGACTTCTCGTCCGCCTTTTAAAATTCGCGTTGTAACTCCGATTAAGGAGTCGGTGAAGGCGATGCCGCTTCTGAAGGTGAAGGCGAAGCTTCTGCCTTCTTCGCGGTCGACTTCTTCTTGGCAGCCGGCGAGGCCTCAGCCGAAGCAGTTGACGACTTCTTGGTGGTCGAACTCTTCTTGGTCGATGAGGTCTTGGCAGGCGCCGCAGCCATTGGCTCTTCCTTCTTTTGGGCCGACTCGTTCTTGCACGAGTTCAGGAAGGCGAGCGCTGCCAGCGCGGTGATCAACGTCAAAACAGTGGTTTTCATAGGGTGTGGTTAAGCTAAAGGAGTCCCGAGAATGTCGAGCCTCCCCCCGCAGAGCAAGCATTAAAATAGGGCAACGGAGCCCAATTTTTTCCTTCAACCTTCGGCTTTCAACCCTCATCCTTTGGACATGAACACTCGCATCCTTTTTGCCGGAATCCTGGGTGGTGTAGTCCTGTTTATTTGGAACTTTGTTGCCCACGATCTTCTGCCACTTGGCCGAATGGGCGTCCGTTTCATGACGAACGAAGACGCCGTGAGCAGCGCAATTCAAACGAACCTGGGCGACAATAGCGGCGTATATTTTTTTCCGACCGGCGGTCTTACCCCTGACGCAACGCGCCAGCAACAACAAGAGGCGATGAAGAAGGCTGAAGAACAAATGGCCTCAGGCGCTTCCGGCTTTCTAATCTATCGCCCGAAACGTGTTTTTAACATGCCCAAGAGGCTGATCATTCAGTTTGGAACCGACGTTGCTTGCGCGCTCCTGGCCGTTTTCCTCCTCTCCCAAACCAGTATCGCCGGTTTTGGAGGAAAGGTCGGCTTTGTCTTCACGGCTGGAATTCTCGCAGCCATCACCACGAACATTCCATATGCGAACTGGTACGGCTTCCCCAAGGATTACACCTTCGCGCAAATAATCATTCAGGTCGTCGGCTTTCTCCTTGTTGGAATTGTCGCGGCAATGATGGTCGGGCGTAGGACCGCATCTTCGGCTTGATCAATTCGCAGCCTGACTGCGTTTTCGCCCGGTTTCGGACAACATTTGTCTGGCGCCCGGACGTCACCCGTCACTTGTCACGTGTCCCTGCATATTCTTGATACGCGCCAGCTTGGTCACGCTGGGATCGTTGCCGCGACCGCGCTCAAAACAGACGACGGGATCGCGCTGTTCGACACCGGTCCAGAGTCGACTTTTGACAACGTCGTGACCGATCTTCGAAAGGCCGGATTCGATGCCGGCGACGTTCGGCGCGTTTTTCTCAGTCACATTCATTTCGATCACGCCGGTGCCGCCTGGCGATTCGCAGAAACAGCAACGATCTACGTGCACCCGCGCGGCGCTCCGCACTTGATCGATCCCGCCAAGTTGGTGGAATCAGCCACCCGGATTTTCGGAAGCGATATGGAGCGGCTCTGGGGTAAAATCGCGCCCGTTCCAAGGGAGCGGGTGAAGATTTTGGAGGACAACGAAATCGTCCGCGTGCCGCCGTTTGAAATTCGCGCGATCGCGACGCCCGGGCACGCCAGCCATCATCATGTCTATCATTGGGACGACAACGTTTTTGGGGGCGATATCGCCGGAGTCCGGATCGGCAACGGTCCACCAATTCCGCCATTCGTTCCGCCCGAGCTCCACGTCGAGTCGTGGAGAGAATCGATCGCCAAAATTAGAAATTTAAATCCGGCACAGCTTTATCTGCCCCACTTCGGAAGAGTTGAAGGATCAATTTCCGAACATCTCGATCTTCTCGACGAACGCGTCGCCCGCTGGAGCGAATGGTTTCGCGAGAAAATTCATACCGGCACGAGCGAGGTAGACCTCCGCTCCGAATTCGCCACCTTGGAACACTCCGAGATCGAAGCAGCATCTTCTGACCTCGTCACTTGTCACTCGTCACTTGTCACTTCTTACGAAGCCGCCGATCCTAGTTACATGGCAGTCAGCGCTGCGATCCGGTACTGGAACAAATATCATCCCGAAGAAGTTACGCCCTGATTGGTTGCGATCGGCGAACTAATTGCGTGAGAACCTTTTTCGCTATCGTCGCACTCACGGTGTCTATTGGAAATGCGGCCGAACTTCAGGAGGTCGCCAGTTTTGCCGATCGGCAAGTCACCGGTGTCGGCGTGTCCGTAAAATCCGGCCGCATCTTCGTGAATTTTCCGAATTGGTCGGACGATCACACCATTTCGGTGGCGGAAATTGTAAATGGCACGCTCAAATCTTTTCCGAACGAAGAGTGGAACAAACCGGGTGATCCCGCGTCGCATTTTAGCTGCGTGCAAAGCGTTGTGGTCGACGACCAGGACAATCTTTGGATCCTCGATCCGGCGTCTCCCAAAATGCAGGGAATCGTTAAAGGCGGACCGAAATTGGTCAAAGTCGATCTTCGAACGAACCAGGTCGTCCAAAAAATTCCGTTCGGCGAAGACGTTGCTCCAACCAAGAGCTACCTCAATGACGTCAGAATCAACACCCGCACCGGCAAAGCTTTCATCACCGATTCCGGCAAAGGCGCGATCATCGTGGTCGATCTCAAGACCGGAAAATCGCGTCGATTGTTGGACGGTCACATCTCAACCCAGCCCGAGAAAGACGTCCAACTCACCGTCGACGGCAAACAGTTAATCGATCAGAAAACGAAAAGGTCGCCCCAGATTGCAGCGGACGGCATCGCGTTCGCACCGAATGAGGGTTTTCTCTACTATCATGCCCTGACCGGTCACACCCTCTACCGCATCCGGACGGCTGACTTGGTCGACGAAAAGCTTTCCGAAAAAGATCTCGAATCGAAAGTCGAGAACGTTGGCGATACTCCTGCGCCTGACGGAATGCTGGAAGCTCCGGACGGAAGCATTTACCTGACCGACATCGAAGGAGGCGCCATCGTGCACTGGGATCCGCTTTCCAAAAATATCGAGCCGGTGATCGCCGATGAACAATTGCTTTGGCCGGACACGCTCAGCTGGGGACCGCACGGGGAATTGTATGTCACGGCCTCCCAGATCGAAAACATGCCGAGATTTAACAACGGCGTTTCAGCCCGGACCAGTCCCTACAAGCTTTGGAAGATTACGGGCCTGTAATCTTTCCATTTTCGTGCATTTTTCGGCGGGAAATCTCCGTTGCGCACGACTTGTGCTCTCATCGAAACTCCCCAAACCAGTGGTCGATCCAAAGACATTCGAAAAATTGCTTCCAATTGCCGTTCGATGGGCAATGAAGCAGGAAGAATTTGTCCTGAAACATGGCAGCGCCCTCTGTTCGCGTCACCTGGCTGACGCAACCATGGCCGGCGTCAAAGATCCTCATCGGATCAGAGTGCTGGTAGTCGATCGGATTCTGCTGCCCGAGGATCCCAATCTCGCGGATGCGTCAAAGCGCATCGGAATTCTCACCGAAGACACCCGTTGCATGGGATTTGGTCACGCTTTGATTATTCGAGTCGATGCCTGGAACGAACGCGAATTGATCGTGCATAACTTTGTTCATATCGCCCAATGCGAGCGCGCCGGCGGATTGGAACAATGGTGCCGCGAATATCTCGGCAACCGGACAAACTGCGCGAAGTTCACCGTCGGCTCGCTCGAAGAAGAAGCGCGCGATTTTGCCCGAGAGATTTGTCACGCCGGTGCCGCCGCGTAACTCGCGCGCAACTTTTTGCGGCCGGTTTGAATAACCCTCTATCTCGCGTCGTCCATTCTTCCGTGAAAGGGAAAATGGGGATGCACTTATCCGATAAAATTAAAAACGCAGGTGCAACGGGATACATTTTGCTTTGGCTGCTCGGAATACCGTTGCCGATTTTGTTTCTGATCTTTCTGCTGCGCGGATGCACCTAAGAAAGTAAGAATTAGGAATTAAGAATTTCTTAATTCCTAATTCTTAATTCATACTTTCGCGATGGTCAGTAACACTGAGATCGCGGTTTGGACTATCTCAGCATTGCTTGCCATCGGAATCGGCGCCGGCAAGTACTCTAAATATAAATCCCGCCAGAAAATGGTCCGCGACTTTGCCAACATGGATCCGGAGCAGCGCGAAAAACTTCTCAGCCGGTTACAACCCGACATGCAGATGGAAATCCGGCAGGAGCTGATGAAGCGGTTTCGCGTCAAAAGCGACCTGTGACGTTGCATAAACGGGTCGCGCGTTAGACCTTGGAGGGGTGGACGCGCCGCCCAAAACCCCTCTTCGCCGCATTGGTCATTGGGCCGCGGAGTTGGTTTTGGTTTTTCTCGGAGCCTATGCCGCGTTTTGGCTGACCAATTATCAGCAGCACCGGGCGGATGTTCATCGTCACGACCAAATCCTTGCCTGGCTCGAAGATCGAATGCAACAGGGGCTTCGAAATACGACCGAAGATGTGCAACGGCACGACCAATTAGCGGCGGAATTTCACCGGGCGTTGGCAGATGGAGAAATGCCGCCGCTGCGTCCGTTTTCATTCAACACGGATTACAGCGCCAGCGATATGTCGAGCTTGCTTCAATCCGGCGGTTACGAAGTACTCGATATCAAGACGCTCGCCGCTGTGCATGAGCTTGAATCAGTCATCCGCGGGGGCTTGGACCGAATGACACATTACCAGAAACTCAGCGATGAATTGATCTGGCCCAATCTCGATCAGGATATCTCGTTCTTTTACGATCCGGCTACCAGGAAACTGCGAAAACGATTTGCGCGGTATCCCGACATACTCGACGACACAGCCAAGTTTTTTCACGACTTGGAAAAAGCGAAGCGCGAGTTACTGAGCCAGATTCAAGCGGAACGCCAAAAACATTGATCTCCCTCGCGTGAGCGCGTCCGTTTTCGAAATGGCGGTGATTGTTCAGCCCGGCGATATCGACGGACTGAATCACGTCAACAACACTGTTTATCTGCGCTGGGTTCAGGAGGTCGCGACCGCGCATTGGGAGTCGCTCGCCAGCCCTGAAGCTCAGGCTGCGATGGGTTGGGTCGTCGTTCGCCACGAGATCGATTACAAAACAGCGGCAAATCTCGGCGACGAAATTTTACTCCGCACCTGGGTCGGGGAAGCGAGCCGTTTGAAGTTCGAGCGCTTCACTGAAATCCGGCGCAAGACCGATAATCAACTTCTCTCCCAAGCCCGCACTCTCTGGGTGCCGATTGACTGGAAAACCGGCAAACCCACTCGCGTGCCGGCCGATGTCCGCAGCCGATTTTCGGTTTCTTAATTCAAACTTTCTTTTGCGGCCACGTAATCAGTTTCGCCGTTCCGATAAATCAGTTTGTCCTTTTCAAAACGGACAAACGACCAGAAGACGCGATCAAAAAACTGACCGTTGCCGATTGGTATCA
>JAJPJU010000025.1 GCA_021324035.1 Spartobacteria bacterium
AATGGCGCATCATCCGTTCGATGTCGTTGGCTGGGACGGTTACATTTATCCGTTCACCTTCAATGCGCAGGATTTTGAGCCGATCACTGGCACGGTCCATCAACCGCCGCCGATCCATCAAACCTTCGAGATCCGCGGATACGTTGTTTGCACGTTTGCGCCGCGATTGCTCGATTATCATCCCGAAGCGGTGAAAATCCCGTGGGTCCACGACAACGTCGAGGCTGACGAAGTTTTGTTTTACGTGCGGGGCAATTTCGGTTCGCGAAAGGGAATCGAGCCGGCATCAATCACTTTGCATCCGCGCGGAATTCCACATGGTCCGCATCCGGGAACGATCATGGCCAGCAAAGACGCCACTCGCACTGAAGAACTGGCGGTGATGTTCGACACCCAGCACACGCTCGAGCTCACCGAAGCCGCAGTGAAACTCGACGACGAAAAATATCCATTGAGCTGGCTCGACTAGAATGAGTTCATCGGGTAACGGCGAAACGGAACTGCAGGCGGCGGAACGCCGGATCCGCAGTCTTCCAAAATGCGGCGCGGCCAAACTCGCGCGGATGGAGCAGTCTTTTCGCGATCTGCTTGAGGCGTTCGGAGAAGATCCGCAGCGTGAGGGGTTGCTCAGAACGCCGACTCGCGCCGCCAAAGCGTTCGAATTTCTTACCAACGGCTACCGGCAGGACCTCGACGAGATTGTCAACGACGCGATCTTCACCTCCGATGCGAGCGAAATTATTTTGGTTAAGGACATCGAGCTCTATTCGATGTGCGAGCATCATCTTCTTCCGTTCATCGGACGCGCGCACGTTGCCTACATTCCGGATGGGAAAGTGATTGGACTCTCCAAGGTCGCGCGGATCGTGGATGTATTCGCGCGGCGCCTGCAAATCCAAGAACAGCTCACTCTGCAAATCGCCGACGCGCTGATGAAAACGTTGCGGCCGACCGGGGTTGGCGTCGTAATCGAGGCCAAACATCTCTGCATGATGATGCGCGGCGTCGAAAAGCAGAACTCAGTCATGAAGACGTCCTGCCTTCTCGGATCGTTCAAGGAAGACGCGCGGACTCGATCCGAATTTTTGGCGTTGCTGAAGGAATAATTTCACCGCGAGAATCTCGCTACAAACCCTCACCCGGCGCTGCCGCACCATCCTCTCCCTGAGGGAGAGGTGAAAGAGATGCGCGGCGAATCGTTTGGTGCCTCTCCCTGAGGGAGAGGATTGAGGTGAGGGGGATCGTTCGTAATATTTAAGAACCATGCTCCTGACCGTTAGTAAGCGACTCGAATTTTCAGCGTCACGACGACTGTTTGTTCCGCGTTGGAGCGAAGCCGAGAACGTCGCCGCCTTTGGTGAGGAAGCCCTCGCCAAACATGGAACGGGCCGGAATTACGTCGCATATTTTATTTTCAGCGGACGAGTCGATCCCGTGACCGGAATGCTGATCAACATCAGCGAAATCAAACGGCGCGCCGGTCAAATCGTCGACAACGGTTTTGATCACAAGTTTTTGAATGAGGACAATCCGGCGTTCCGAGCAACGGCTCCAACGGCCGAGAACATTGCCGGTCAGCTCTTCAGCGATGTCGCGCCATTATTTTCCGACGCCGACGCCAAGTTGGTGGGCGTTCACTTGATCGAAACGCCCAATCGGAGCGCGACGTTTTACGCCGATGGCGTTTGCGAGGGTAATTACTGGTTTGAGTTCTCTGCCGCCCGCCAAACCATGTCACCACGGCTGACCGCCGCCCAGAATGCGCAACTCTTCGGCGCGGCTTCGAATACGCACGGGCACAATTACCGGGCGCGCATCACGTTTCGAAAAGAAAAAGCCGACAGCCAACTCGTTCAACAGGTCGACGTCGATCGATGCTTGAAATCGTTACACGACGAGTTCGACCACAAATTTCTCAATGAATTGCCATCGTTAAAAGATCGGCCAATGACAACGGAGAGCCTGACCGCTTACCTGCATGAGCGAGTGGCTGCCGCTTCGTTGCCGGTCCACCGGGTCCGCCTCCATGAACGTGAAGACTTTTTCGCGGAAGCATGGCCCGGCCAGAATATTTTTCTCGGGCTGCAGGCTCGTTTCTGCGCGGCACATCGCTTGCATGTTCAATCATTTTCCGACGCCAAAAACCAGGAACTGTTCGGTAAATGCGATAATCCGCACGGACACGGTCACCTTTATCTCGCCGAAGCAACCATCGGCGGCGTTTATGACGAACGAAGCGGAACTCTCTACGATTTTGTGGCTTTCCAAAAGGCGCTCCATGACTCAATCGCCCCATGGCAGGACCGCCACCTGGATCTCGAGACCGAAGACTTTAAGGAGAGTCCTTCCACCGGTGAAAACATCGTCCGCGCCCTTTGGTCGAGGATCGACCGCAGCGTGAATCAGCAGCTCGTTCGGTTGCGGTTGTGGGAAACCAACAACAATCGGTTTACGCTGCGGCGCACATAGGAATGATGAAACGTATTCTCATCACCGGCGCGAGCCGCGGAATTGGCCGGGCGATTGCTCAAAAACTCGCCGCGCCGGATGTGACCTTGCTGTTGCACGGACGCGACACCGTTGCCCTGGCTGAGACCTGCAAATTAATCCGGTCAAATTGCGCGAACGTCGTAAAACTCATTCACGATCTGGCGACCGAAAAAGGGGTCATGGACTTGATTTCGCAGGTCGGCAGCGAGCCGCTCAATGTCCTGGTAAACAACGCCGGCATCGCAGTCGTAAAACCGTTTCGAGAAATCACCCTGGAAGAATGGAACCAAACGGTCGGCGTGAATGTAACCGCGCCATTTCTTCTAATGCAATCCTTCGCCGGCCAGATGCCACCGGGCTCGAGCATCGTCAATATTCTTTCCGTGGCGGCGAAAACGGCGTTTCCGAACTGGAGCGCGTATTGCATGAGCAAGTTTGCCCTGGAAGGCTTGTCCCAATCGATTCGCCACGAACTGCGTGAGCATTGCATTCGAGTGATCAACATTTACCCCGCTGCAACCAACACCGAGATCTGGGACGATGTCACGGGTGATTGGCCGCGTGAAAAAATGATTTCGGCCGAACAAGTAGGGGACACCGTGGCTTACGCTCTGTCGCGTCCGGCCGACGTCGCAATCGAAAATATTACGCTCTCAAACGCCGCCGGAAACCTGTAAGCTCCAGGCGCGATGATCTCGCCTAACGATATAACGGTAAACGTCATCGCTTCCATCATCGCCTCGGCTTTCTTTCTCGCCGCCGGATTCATTTGGGGAAAATACAAGGAACGCCGGCGCGAATTCGGACGCAATCTCGAGGAGTACGATTTTTACCCATTCACCGTTACCCGGGAGAACTTCGGCGAGTTCAATCTAAATAATTTCCGGCTCGGAATGCATTATTTCCTGAAGAACGAAGATCACACTGCCGCGCGGCAGCTGATTTTCATCGGCGAACAAAGCAACGTCCGCGAAAAGCTCGAACCGGCCGAGCAAAAAGAATACGCGCACTTGTTCGAAAAGTACGAGGGTAAAAAGATTATCGACGACACCCAGGAGTTTCTCGCGAACTATGAGAGGATCGTTCGGCTGGTGGGAAAATCGTTCCCTAACACCGGCATCGAAATTCTACTTCACAATCTGGCCGATCCGGCGCATTCGCTCATTACTCTCGAGAACAATGTGACCGGGCGCCATCTCCGCGACGGAGCAACCAATTTGCTGATCGATTTCAAGCGGCGTCAGCTCACGAATGAGGACAAGCTGAATTACGAGCTGAACATTGGCTCTCGAAAATTCAAATGCACTTCGATTCCGATCAAGCGGAAGGATTTCGGAATTGTCGGCGGAATCTGTATCAACATCGACGCCAACTACATCACGGAAGAAGTTCTAAAAGACCGGCAACGAATCGAAACCTGGTTCCAGAATTTCCTCCGCACCGACATGCAGCTCGACGAAAATATTTTGAGCAAGGACGAGTATGCTAAGGCGCTGAAGGGTAAGCGCCACTTCAAAGACGAAAGTGTCTGATTACTTTTTCGAAGCGGCCAGCGCTGCCTGGAACTCGGGCTTTTTGTGATACTCGACCAGCCGGAAGCCCCAACTGATCAGGGTTGAGAGATCCTTGGTCTTCGATTTCTTGTCGTCCAGGAATTTTTCGATCTTCGCTTTCAGTTCCGGTTGCTGCTCGGTCATGTCGAGGATTTCGAAAATTTCCATCGATAGCAGCCAGTCGTCCGGATGCTCGGCCTGTTGCGTTTCCCAAATCTCGCCCAGCCGCTCGTAGCCTTTCCTGGTTTCACGAATCTTGCGCACTTGGGCGTAGAGATTCTCCAGCTTCTTTCGTTTCGCGTCGGACGGAACCTTTATCGTGCGCTTTTTCGAAACCAGCGCGACTTGGTTGTAAGCGTCCTTATCGCCCGCGCCGTTAAAAACAGATATGATCCGATCGCCGACCGCCATGTCGTAATTTCCCCAGCTCGGATCGAACAAAATGCGGTCGCCGTATTTTGCGGTGCAATCTGAAAACGTGATCACAATCAGTTTGCCGTCGCGCTCGACCAATCTGTCGATCTTGCCTTCAACCGTGATACCGCTTTCGAATTCCAGTTTAGCCTTGTTTCCGGCCTTGAGCTCAGTCGGTTTCCAATTGCCGATCGGTGAACTGAATCCGTCCTTGTGATAATCGCGGCCGTGGCCCGGCAACTCCTTGTCTTTAAAAGCAATCGCGGATGGTCCTTTGGCGTGGAGATAAATCGGCGTGTTACGCTTATCGACAATCACTTCATCGAAAATTCCCGTGACTTGCAGTCCCGACGAATATTGGCACGTCGCAACGTTGGCACACTCGATAGCTTTGTTGATTCCTTCCAGTCCTCCGACCGAATACGCCATTTTGCTCGCGAATTCTTCCAGCACGTCCTTGAGATGTTCGAAATCGCGGCAGACAAAAAGCTGCGGTTGTTTGGTGGTGATATCGAACGCCTGATTTGTTGCATCGATGGAGTAGGGGATTTTCTTTACCTGAGACTCCAGGCACGAAACCGATTCGCCGATCGACGAAAGCAGGCCCGCTCCATAGATTTTTGGTTTTTCCAGCGAGCCGATCAGCCCGTACTCGACCGTCCACCAGTGAAGGCGCGATAACAGCGCCATCTCTGACGGTTCACCGAGATTTCTCTGCCGATACTCAACTTCCCTCGTCGCTTTCTCGACTTCTTTTGGATCGCTGTTCGGTTGTTCCTTCAAAATCGACAAGTGGCGGATCGCTTCGTAGAGCTCGAAGTCTTTTTTGGACGACATCGCTTTCGCGCCAACTTCACCGAAACGCTGGAGGTAATTCGAGTATTCGCGATCGACTATGATCGGCGCGTGGCCGGCGGCTTCGTGAACGATATCGGGCGCCGGGGTGTATTCGATGTGATGGATCTGGCGCATGTCGCACGCGATCACCAATACCTTGTAGGCCTGGAATTCCATGAACGCCGCCGGAGGAATGAACCCGTCCACTGCCACCGCGCCCCAACCGATTTTGCCGAGGATTTCGTTCATCTCCTCGATTCGCGGAATGCGTTCGAACGAAATGCCGGTGTCGAGCAGGCCCTGGAAATAAACTTTGTGGGCGTATTCGCGCAGGAAAAAAATGTTCTGCCGCATGATAAACCGCCAGACCGCGTGATCGACCGGCGTGTAGTCGTCGTAACGCTGATCGACTGCAAACTGGAGCAAATGCTTCGGACAACTGGCGACCGCAGCGTTGTCGTAACTGATACCGCTCTCGGACTTCATCGACATCCTTCTAAGTGATAAACTATGACTCGTTTGAGGTCTGAGCAAGGTTGGATCGGCCTCTCCGAGGACAATCGGCTAGCGGGTTAGGTAGCGGCGGGTCACCGACCCGCCATGGCGATTGGGGTCAATCGCCGCTACCTACAATCATCGCGCCGGAGAGCGCGATCCATCATTTTCTGCGAATTTTCCTCACGATCCAAACCGCGACGACGATCGCCACGATCCACGGTGCCAAAAACGCGATCGCTACGCCGATCATGCGCAAGCTCCACATGATCGCCGCGGCACTTTGTCCAATCGTTCGGCGCAAGGTGGCGATAAGACCGGTGTCCGAGGAGACAATGTTACCCTGGCTGTAAACCTGAATCTGCAGATCGGCTGGGGCACTCGCTTCGTCGGTCTGGCCGCTGCGATCCTGTCGCTGGACGCTGACATCTTCGACTTTGCCCAGCGAATCGAGGGATTGCATCAGCGCGGTGTAATTCTTCATCGGCACCCGCAGGGTAACGTTTGCGTACTCGCGACCTTCGGGATCGCGTCTGAATGACGAACTGCGAACTCGGCCGTTCTGCTTCTCTGCCAGCTCGCGCAATTTCTTCGCTTTTTCATCAACAGCCGCAGTCCGAATACGCAAACTTGTTTGCTGAAATGCCTGCTCCTGCTCGTCCCGCGAAATCGTGATGTTCAATGCGACTTTGTCCCGCTTTGTGTTCGCGTCTTCCGACATCTCGTCGCCACCTTGAGCGACGCGTTCGGTCTGGACCTGGAAATTTTCGACGCGACCCATCCCTTTGGCTTTGGCGATCACGCCATCGCTCTCTTCGGGGTCGATCAGCATACTGACACGAGCAGAGACGCGACCGGTGTTATCGCGATCGAGCTGCGCGTTAGTGATTTGAATCCGGCCGCCGCCGGCCGAGGCAAGCGATTTAAGGTCGTTGTAAACTTTCTCAACTTCCGGGGTGTAGAGCGCGAGCTGGGCGCGTTCCTTCAATAAATATTTCGCCGCCTGTTCCAGATCTTTTTCAGCGAGCGAAATTGTCACAGTCGCGAACTGGACCTGCGAATCCCAGAACTTGAGATCGCCCTGCATTTTCTCGATCTCTTCCCGAACTCGGCCCAGTTCCTTTTCGACTTGGAGCAGATCGTTGATGTCGTCACTTTTCTTTTTCAACATGTCGATCAGGCGCTGCTCCATCACCCGCGCGTTCTTCAATCGCGCTTCGGTGTCGAAATAATTCTTGGTGATGTCTTCGGTTCCAAGCGTCTGGTTCTTCAATTCACCGAGCCCACGGGTTTTTTGCAAAAAGCGATCGAGGTTCTCCGGCAAAACTTTGACCACGATCTGGCCCTTAAGCTTTCCGTTCTCCTGTTTTTCAGAACTTGTCGTCGCGACGTAACCTTTTTCTTCGTTCGCGAAGGCAGTGATTTTCTGGACGGCCTGATCAAAGTTAACGATCTCGAGTTCGACGTTCGCGTTTCGAATCAGTTTGCGATTTGCAACCGCTGGGTTTGCGGTGGTCGCGGACCCCGGTGCTGGTTCCTGGGCCATCGGGATAGCCGAACTAGTTACGACCGCTTGCTCTTCACTCTTCCGTTCCGGAGCAGGCTTTGCATCGTGAAATTCCGGTACTAGTCCCGCTTGCCGATCTAACCCGCCCGCAACCATCGGCGGCGCAGGTGCAGCTACAGTCGAACCCGGGGCGTTCTGCAATGCGCGATACCTGTTGTCCTTGGTGCGACCTTCATCCCGTTTGGCGAGATCGAGGTCGTCAACGCGCCCGTTGCCGCTCATTGGGCCAAAAGATTGGGCTGCGGGCACAGACGCCCACTCACTTTTGTTCTGAACCACATGTTCACCGGTTATGAGTCTGCCAACCTGAACGAGCGCCAGGAGCAAGGCCGCAACCCCAGCCAGCTGCGTTGCGCGCGAATGCACGAAGTTAAATAACAATCTTCCAACGAATCCCACGCGGCCGGGAACGCGGTTTCGGAAACCAGCGAGCATTCGATTCTCGAAAGCCAGATCCGGTTTTTCGTCTTCGAATTTTTTTTCCAGAACTTTGTTCATAGCTTTTGTCTCCTGATGGGCTTGGCGGCAATCGGCGCATTCGACGAGATGCGTGTGCAACGCGATCTGTTCTTCGTCCGAGAGCTCGCTGTGCAGGTCAGCCCCCAGAAATTCGTCGATGTTGTCGTGAATGGTCATGGCTGTTCGGAGGCGAGAGCGGGTTTGAGTTGTTTGCGCATCGACGCGAGAGCGCGACCAAGAATTCCGCGAAGCGAGCCATTGGTCAGGCCGAGGCGATTCTCGATCGTCGCGTAATCCATTTCTTCGAAATAACGGAGCGAAAGCGCGGCCCGATGTAATTCAGGCAAAGCGGAAAGCGCAGAGTGCAGCTCGTGGTCCAGCGTCGCGGTATCGCGCGTTTCGGTTTCGCTTGTTTCGCGTATTTCGCGGATAATCGGAACCGGTCGGCGTTTCCGAAACACGTCCCGGGCCCGATGCCGCACGATCATGCAGAGCCAGGCCGGAAATTTCTCCGGATCGCGCACCCGCCAGCGCGATTTCCAGGCTTTGATCAGAGCGTCCTGCACTGCGTCCTCGGCTTCTTCGCGGTTTTGGAGAATGCCGTAGGCAATGGCAAAAAGGGGACGGCTCTGAGTGCGGATGATCATTTCGAATGCCTCGCGATCGCCGTGAATGGCTGCCCGGTAAACTTCGCGCTCATTGGCGTCCATCATGTTGATCTACAGCCTAGACGCCTGAGATCGCGATTCCGCGCGAAAAATCTTTAAGAAATATCGAAATACGAATGTCTTGTTTCGGATTTCGGCATTCGAATTTCGGATTTTCTAAAAAATGATGACGGTGTTGCCGACACTAACTTTGCCAGGTAGCGGCGGCTCACCGAGCCGCCATGGCGACTGAGGTCAGTCGCCGCTACCTAAAAAATGATCACCGTGTTGCCGACGCTAACGAGATCTTTTACGCGAATGGCATCCCAATTCGCCAACCGAACACAACCATGGCTGGCAGCGCGCCCAATCGTTTCCGGATTATTGGTGCCGTGAAGGCCAATCCCCGGCCGGTTTAGACCCATCCAGCAAACCCCGACCAGGTTGTTAGGCCCGGGCGGAAGATTGAAATACTGCTCGGTCCGCACCCCGTAGTTCAACATCCCTTCATCGTAACGAAACCAGGGATACGTAGAAATCGCTACGATATGCCAGGTCCCAACCGGAGCCGGCAGCGATTGCGAACCCGGTGTAACCGGAAACACGCATACGAGTTGATCGTTCTCAAAGACTTCGAGCAATCGCTCTTTTGTGTCGACGTAAATTTTCCGCTTCTTGAACGCCGGATTCTCCTTCAAATCTGCTTCCTTGATCTTCTCAATTTCGAACGGCAACACGTTCGGAACTTTCAACTCGTCGCCGACCTTGAGATTGTCGCAATCGAGGTGGCGATCTTTGTTGAGTTTTCGGATGTAATCCTCCGCCGAGTGAAATCGTTCGGCGACAAATTCCAGCAACGACGTGTAGGGCAGGTACTTCAGTTTTGCCTGGCTCGGATGGTCGGACGGCAATTCGCCGACAAAAGCGAGGTCATCGGGCTTGATGGTGTAGGTCGTGAACGTCTGCGGCACTTGGTCGAGCATCCACTGGTCGACCACGCCGGTTTCGCGCTGGGCGTGAGCGTGTTTAAATGAAATAAGCGCCTTCCGGAAGAACTCGCCCATTTTTCCATCGATTTTTCCCGGCCCGAAATCGTTGTTATCCAGAAAAATCTGGAGCCGGGTTGCGGTTTCCTCGTCGTAGTTCGGCAGCGCGACAGCAACCTGTGGCGTCGATTTCGGTGCCGGCGCGAGCTCTTCTGATGGCGTGCGTTGAGGAACCGCGCGGACGGGCGGTTGTTGCGCGCTGGCGATCGATCCAAGGGCCACGGCGACGCAGGTAGCACAGATTATCGACAACCTTCGACTGGGCCTCATTGGCGGGAAGTTATGCTCTGCAAAAGTAGATTGCGCAACTCGCAGACGCGATTTCAATTTCAGCATGAGCGACGATCCGATTGCAAAATTCAAGGAAACGCAGAAGCAAGGTTGGGCTTACTTTTCTCCACTGGCATCTCTGACAACGCCAGTTGCCGGCCGCCTGGTTAAATTTGCCGGCGTTAAACGCGGCCAACGCGTGCTTGATGTTGCCTGCGGAACCGGAGTCGTGGCGGTCACCGCGGCGCGAACCGGCGCAAAAGTCAGCGGACTGGATCTCACGCCGGAGCTGCTCAACGCCGCGCGAGAGAACTCTCAAATCGCGGAACTCGATATCGATTGGCGCGAAGGCGACGTGGAGGCGTTGCCATTCGGGGACGGCGAATTTGATATCGTTCTGAGCCAGTTCGGCCACATGTTTGCGCCGCGGCCGGACGTCGCCATCGGGCAAATGCTTCGGGTGCTGAAACCGGGCGGGACAATCGCGTTTGTGACCTGGCCTCCGGAACTGCTCATCGGCGCGAGTTTCAGTCTGGTCGGCAGCTACATGCCTCCGCTGCCGCCCGGCGTCTCGCCGCCCCCGCAATGGGGCGATCCAAATATTGTGCGCGAACGTCTGGGCAACGCCGTCTCAGACATCGTGTTCGACCGCGATCGAATGCTCTTTCCAGCTCTAAGCCTGCAGCATTATCGCGCGCTCATCGAGCGAACCGCTGGGCCAATGTTAAAACTGGTGGAGATGTTAGGTCGCAACGATCCCGAAAAACTCGTTCAATTCCGAAAGGAATATGACGCCATGATTCTGCCTTATTTTGAAGACAACGTTGTGCGGCAGGATTATTTACTGACTCGAGCGATGAAACGCTGATTGCAATGCAATCCGTTTTCGTAACGGGAGCCACCGGCTACATCGGCTCGCGATTGATTCCGCTGCTTCGCAAACGCGGGCATCAAATCAAAGCGCTGGTCCGCGCTGGGTCTGAGGACAAGCTGCCCCTCGGCGCAACCGGCGTTGTCGGTGACGCCCTTAAAGTCGATTCCTATACCGAGCACGTTCGGGGATCGGACACGTTCGTTCATCTGATCGGCGTCCCGCACCCGAGCCCGGCCAAAGCGAAGCAGTTTCGCGAGATCGATCTCGTTTCGATCCAGGTCGCGATCAAAGCGGCTCGCGAAACCGGCGTCCGGCATTTTGTGTATCTCAGCGTCGCCCATCCGGCGCCGGTGATGAAGGAATTCAGCGAAGTCCGAAGCGCAGGCGAACAAATGATTCGGGAGAGCGGAATCAACGCCACGTTCGTCAGGCCGTGGTACGTGCTTGGCCCTGGACATTGGTGGCCTTATGCAATTCTGCCGGCGTATTGGATCTTGGAAAAAATCCCGAAGACCAAAGAATCAGCTGAACGTCTCGGCCTGGTCACGATTCGGCAGATGCTGAATGCGTTGATATGGGCGGTCGAAAATTCGCCCACCGGTATCCAAATATTGGACGTTCAAAAAATCCGCGAGATCAGCTCAAAGTCGACGTAGCCGCCTCGCCCTATCGAGGCGGTTTTACGATAATAATTAACACCGCGCTTCAACGCGGTGATCTGGTGCCGAAGACACCAACGAAACCGTTTAAACGGTTTCCGATATCGCTCGATTTTGTCCACCGGGCTGAAGGCCGGTGTTACTAAAACATTTTGGCGACGCACCGAAAGTCCAAGCCGAACTGGCGGCCGAACGAGCCTCTGCTCCCTGGAGCTACAGCGTTTTCAAATACTCGACCAGGTCGCGTTTCTCGTTTTCGGACAACTTTGTGCCGTAATCGTGGCCCGAATTTGAGTTACCGCTGCCGGCGGTATCGAAAACGTAAGCGCCGTCATCGGTGTAGCCCATTTCTTTTTCATCGAACACTTCTGAGCCGCGATGAAAATTTTTCGGGCGTTCGCCGGGCGAGGTGAGTAGTTCGTACATCGTGCGGACGGAACCGTTGTGGAGATAAGGCGACCGCGCCCACACCCCGCTCAACGTCGCGGCCCAATATTTTCCGGTGCTGCGAACCCCGAATTCTTTTGGCGGTTGATATCCTTGCGATTCGAGATCCGCCAGGAACTTGTTGAAACCGTCCGCGAGTTTTTGGGTGAACATTTCCGCGCGATGCGGATCGGTCCCGACGTCGGCCACCGCGAATAACCTCTTGTCGCTTTCCGGGCCGCCGTGACAGCTATTGCAATTCTGCTCAAACAACGACGTGCCACGTTTCGCCGATTCGCTATCGATTGTGAAGGGATACTTTGGAGGCGCGATTTTTTCGGAGAGGTCGGTTTGGCGCTTCACATCTGCAAAGGTCAGATCACCGTGTGTTCCGTGCATCGGCGCGCCGAGACCAAGTGAGGCCAGAAGATTGCGCGCGATCGGCGATTTTGTATTTCCGTCCCAGTGAACCCAGGTCCGTTTGTCGACGTTCCAGACCAAACCGAATTTGATCGGCGAGTATGGCTGCGGTGTATGTAGGAGGCTTGCGGCAAGCAATCCGAACGCGTCATTACGACCAGGTCCGGATTGCGGTGGAATTTTGTCCGGCGGCTGGTCCGGGACATGGAGCGCCGCGCGCATGTTGTGGAAGAGCTTGAGCATGGAATGCACGCGCGCCGGAAAATCGATGTCGCCCTTGTCCAGCGCTTTGATATCGAACTTCACCTCGGCCGGCGTGATCTTGTGAAGGTCGCCCGCGACCACGTCTTTGCCGCCAAAGGGATCGGCCTTCATGATCGCGAGTATTTTGTCCTGTTGCTTCGTCCACGCGGAATTCACCGCGGTCTCGGCGTGATCGCCATGCACTTTCTCGGTATCGGAGACGTAGTTCCGGAGAAACCGTTTCATGTTTTCCGGGTCCGCCGTTTTGAATGTGGCGACCAGCACCGAACCAAAGAAACCTTCGACATTAAAATGGCTGGTGACGCCAAGGATCCGAATCGGCTCGTTAGAAGACGTCGAGGTGATCTGGGCGACGTGGCAGGAGGCACAATTGATTCCGATCGCCGACATGTTGCCGAGGTGTTCGACATTTTTGCGCGAGAAGCCGATCGGCCAGCCAAATTCCCTGTCCGGAATAAGTCCCAAATGGCTCAGGTCCCAGCTTGGAAACAGATCGGGATAAGTTTTGATAAAGGCGCGAAGCACCGATTCCGGCACGACTTCGGTGCTCATCGAGCCGTGGAGAAAGAAATCCAGATCGTCTTTCGACCAACTCGGGACCTGTTGCTGGGCAATGGCGACATTGACTGAAGGACTGCCCGGCTTCGGCGCGGAGATCGCGTTGTCGTAGACTGCGGACATCAGTAAACTACCGGCAGAAACGGCGCCTACAGCACAGGCAACGATTACAAACCGGGGAGATTTCATTGCCCCGCTTTATCGAGACGCGTTCGAAATTTCAACGCGAATCAAACCGGTAGTTTCGGGCCTGGTCATGAAGGCCTGGACCCAACCGTCGTTGGCGTAAAAAAATTGTTCGTACCGCCACACCATTTTCAACTTCGCTCCGTTCGCCTTGGTCCAGGTTAGCTTGCGATAGATGTACCGTTTCCACTTCGGCGAGTTGCCGGTCATGTAGTTCACCTCGAAAAAATTCGGCCAGGCCAGCGCGCTGTGAGTAACCGATAAAGTGGCCGCGTCCTCCCGATCAGGAGTCGCTCGCAATTGCTGGGTGTCGACTGGAATGTGGCCAAATGCGAATACCCGGCCCGCATAGGAGAGCGCGAGCTGTCCATCCAGAGTTGTTCCGACATTTGGCCGGCCAGCCGACAGCTGGACTTCGTTTAAACTCAACGTCACATCGTCGATTTGGAAACTGCCTCCAGATCCTTCGCCGTTGTAGACGATCGCGGTGATCGGTTGTGAGTTAGCTTCGATCGTTTTGAATCGATCCGCCAACGTTACCAGGTCCCGTCCGCGCCAAAGCCACAACACCGTCGCCCCAAGGATAATCAGGATTACGACGAGGAGTTTGCGCATCGATATTCCTATGTCTCAAATCCAAAGTCCGAATTTCGAATCTCGAAACAAATCCGAATTGATGAAGTCTTAAAATCACAAACGAGCCTTGTTGATTCGGACATTTGCATTTCGATATTGTTTCGATCTTCGGATTTCGAGTTTCGAATTTGTGCGTGAGAAGAAGCTACGTCTTCTTCTTTTGAATGTAATCGTTAATCTGCTCCTCGAGGATTTCGAGAGGCAGCGATCCGTTCTTCAGAACTGTGTCATGGAACTCGCGCTGATCGAACTTGTCGCCGAGCTCTTTTTGGGCGCGCGCACGCAGCTCCTGGATCTTCAACATTCCAACCTTATACGCGCAGGCCTGTCCAGGATTCACGATATAGCGTTCGATCTCAGCCTTGGTTTCTTTTTCGCCATAACCCGTTTTGTCGTGCATGTAGGCAATGGCTTGTTCGCGGGTCCAATGTTTGGCGTGAATGCCAGTGTCGACGACCAACCTCACCGCGCGCAGCATTTCGTCGCGCAACCGGCCGAGATCGCCGAACTGATCTTTGTCGTACCAACCGGCTTGTTTGGCCAGCCATTCGCAGTAAAGAGCCCAGCCTTCCGCATACGCAGTGAACGGAAGAACTTTCCTAAATTGCGGAACGCCCATGAGTTCCTGGGCGATCGAGATTTGCCAGTGATGTCCGGGAACGCCCTCGTGATAAGACAGCGTCGGCATGCTCCATTTCGGCACTTCGTTCATATCGCGCAGGTTCGCATAGAAGATCCCCGGGCGTGATCCATCCATCGCGCCGCCCTGATAATAAGCGCCCGGTGCGGTCGCTTCCTTGAATGGCTCAACCCGGCGAATCTCGATCTGCGCCTTGGGCGCGATGTAAAACAAGTGGGCCTTGGATTCCACCACTGCGGCATCGATCAATCGCTTGTATTCGGCCAGGGCCTCGGCCCTCCCTTTGTCATCATTCGAATACAGAAACCGCGGATCCTTGCCGAGCTTGTCGATCGACGCGCCGATTGGCTGGCCGGCGAAACCGTTGGCATCGAGAATCGTCCGCATTTCGCCCTCGATCCGGGTGACTTCGCGCAAACCGAGTTCGTGCACTTCGTTTGGCGGCATGTCGGTGGTGGTGTTTGAACGAAGCACGTAGGCGTAAAACGCATCGCCATTCGGCAATTTCCAAACGCCATCGTCGGTCGTGGTCTTTGGAAGCAGTTCGTTGAAATACGCGATCAACTTTTGATACGCGGGATAAACCTTGCTGGTGATTGAGGTCTCCACCCGTTTCTGCAAATCGGCACGCTGCTGTTCGCTTAGGGTTGTGATCTTCGCTGCCCGTTCCTTGAACGACGTGGCCAAAATGTTTTCGGCGGGCGGTTTCGCCACGAATTCGGTCATCTCCTTCAGGACTTCTTCGACTACGAACCGCGGCGGAATGATTTGCTCCTGCTCACGTTTCCTCACGCTCTCGAGCGTTTGATCGAACTTCACCGGTAACGCGTCGAGCCGCATGACGTAATACTCACAATCGCGCGCGTTGAAGAGACGGTGCGTGTTCGCCATGAACGACGGATACTGGTTCTGAACGCCGAACAGTTGATTGACCGGATAATTGTAATCCTGCCACTTCTCGCCATCGACCTGGTCCTTCAAAAACCATTCGAGGATATGAGTCGAAAGCTTTTGCGACGGCGTTTGCTTATCGAGCGGATACTCATGCAGCTGTTCGAGGTCCTTTTTCCAGCGATCGATCTGTAGCTGCTGATGGGCGGGAGATTCGTCGCTCAGCTTGCCGTTGTGGCTGGTAAAACCGAATTGCTCGACCAATCCCAGCTGCGACAGCAACTCCGGCTCGCTGAAGATGACTTCGGCGAAAACTTTCTCGTAAAACAAATTCAAACTCCAGGGCCGGAACCAGATCAGGTTGATAAGGAAGATCGCGACGCCAACGATCAGAACGAGAACAATGACTCCCAGCCACTTCAGGGTTCGTTTAAACATAAGTCTGCGGGTTTCGTAGATGCACCTGGCAAGATGCTTCAAAATCTGGCCAACACTTCACTTCCAGCGGCAGATCTTGTCGATACTTTTGATTAGCCGCCGAACCTCGACCGCGATTTCGTGCGGCAGGGCTCGATGCTCATGGTCGAGTGTTTTGAGGGCCAGATGCAATTGGTAATAAAGTTCATTGGAAGTCGTGGCCACAACTTCGTGCACCAAACTGTGAAGCCTATCGGCTTCCACAACGAAGTGCGCGCTCCGCAGTTTCTCAGCCAGCGCGTCGATCACTTCCGGAAAGTCTTTCGGGCGAGCCAACTTGCTTTTTCTAAACGGCCACATTTGCTCGAACACAATCTCTAATAGAGACTCTGCCAAATGAGAAGGCGATCGCGCCATCACGTTGCCATTCGATCCGGGCAGGTCGAATTTGTCAAAGTCAACACCGACGCCGGGAGATGGCGCGACGTTTACCGATGGCTGCTGGGATTGAGCTGGCCCCAATTCGCCGGCTTTGTCTCGGTCATTTACGTCGCGCTCAATTTATTCTTCGCGGTTTTCTATAGCCTCGATCACAACAGCATTGCCGGCACACCAATGTCGCAATGGTTTTTGGATTGTTTTTTCTTCAGCGTCCAAACCCTGGCCACGGTGGGTTACGGCCACATATACCCCCAGGACGTTTACGGCCACATCGTCAGCACTGTTGAGATCATGACCGGTGTTTTCTTGTTAGCGGTCATGACCGGCCTGATTTTCGTGCGTTTCTCGAGGCCGGTTGCCCGCGTCACTTTCAGCAAGTCAATCGTTGTCGGTCCGCTGAACGGCAAACCCACGCTGATGGTTCGCGTTGGCAACGAAAACTCTCACAGCATGGTGGAAGCGAAATTTCGGATCATGTACACACGCGATCAGGAGTTGGTCGAAGGCGGCGACTTCAGGTATTTCCACACTCTCAAACTCCATTTCGATCAGTTGACGGTTTTCCCGGCGGCCCTAACCCTGCGCCATGAGATCGACGAAAAGAGTCCGCTCTTCGGCGCAACGGCTGAATCGCTCGAGACGGAGCGCGCCCTGTTCTTCGTTTCAGTCGTCGGTATCGACCCGGTCATCGCTGCCGAAGTTCAGACCCAAAAGGACTACACGTTTCGCGACGTTAAGTTCGGCCACCGGTTCGTTGAGATTTATACGGCGCACGGCGGGGGCCGGCTGACCGTGGACTACGGACGTATCCACGAGACGGAAGCAGTGGGTTAGTTGTAGAATCCGCTGTCCTCAGCGGAAAACTTGAGAACTGCCGCCGGGACAGTGTCCGGCTATCGGCCTATCAAAATAAAAACGCCGGCGAGGATTGCCAGAATTCCCATGAGAACACTGGGGATCATAATCGCAAACAGCAGCCCCAAACCCGCCAGGATCAGATAAACAGCCAACAACAGCATTCCGATATTTTTGGTAAAGTTCATGAACAAGCCTTTCGTTAGGTGGGCTCGATCTTTCACGGCCCCGCGGATTTGTCACGATGATTTTCAGCATCTATTCTCGCGTCGTCAGTGACCGATCAAAATCAACATCAGCATATCGATAAACCCGAACCGCGCTGGCAGGCTTTGGCCGCGTTCCTGGCGATCGGCGGAATCTATCTGGCCCTTCCGGCAAATCTTATCATCGGACCGATTTGGCTGTTGCCCACCTTGATTGTGCTCCTGCTCATTCCGACCATAATGAGCCACAAAACCGGCAGGCGTTCCCTCAATCGTATATTGGGAATTGCCATCAATGGCATCACCACAATCGCGCTCATCGGGTCGGTCGTGCTTCTGGTCCGCGCCTTGCCCTCGCATAAAGAATCGCCGCTGGCGCTTTTGCGGTCCGGCGGACTGCTTTGGCTCGCCAATGTGATTGTCTTCACCCTTTGGTACTGGCGCCTCGACGGCGGCGGCCCAACGGTGCGGCACGAAGAAAAGAAATTCGGCAGTACCAGTTTTCTTTTTCCCCAAATGCAGATCCCTCATGATGAGCGACAGCAATTCGAGTGTTTGCGCTGGCGACCGCGCTTCGTCGATTACTTTTTCGTCGCTTTCACTCAAAGTTCGACCTTTGGTCCGACCGACGCGCCATTGCTCGCCCGATGGGCCAAGATTTTAGCGATGATTCAGATTTTTATTTCGCTGAGCATCGTGATTTTGCTCATCTCGCGGGCGGTCGGCGTGCTCTGAAGAAGAATTTTAACCACGAACAAACACCAATGGACACGAATCAAAACCTTCAGAATTGGTGTTCATTGGTGTGCATTCGCGGTTGGTAATATTTGTATGAACATCTGGGTCGGCACTTCCGGTTTTCAATACACTGAATGGAAGGGGAATTTCTATCCGGAGGATTTGCCGACCGCAAAAATGCTTCCGTATTACGCGGAACGATTTTCGACGACTGAGATCAACTACACCTTCCATCGAATTCCGGCGCCGAAGACAATCGACAATTGGAAAGCGCAAACGCCGGAGAAATTCCGGTTCGCGTTGAAGGCGCCGCAAAAGATCACTCATTGGTCGAAGCTGAAGGATTGTTCCGACTCCGTTGAGTATTTTTGCAAAGTCGTGACCGGGTTGGGGGAACGGCTCGGCCCAGTCCTGTTTCAGTTGCCGCCCACGTTCAAGAAAGATGTCGACGTCCTCAGCTCATTCCTGCGCGAATTTCCCGATATGCGCGCCGCCTTCGAATTCCGACATGATTCCTGGTTCGACGACGAAATTTTCGATCTGCTCAAATCGCGAAACATTTCTCTTTGCATCGCCGACACTGACGATCTGGCCACGCCTAGGAAAATCACGGCCGATTACGGATATCTCAGACTGCGTCGCGAGGATTACCAGAAAAAGGACGTCGAGAACTGGTCAGAGTTCGTGGCTGAACAGAAAGCGAATTGGAAAGATGCCTTCGTTTATTTCAAACATGAAGAAAGCGGCACCGGTCCGAAGCTGGCCAAACAAATGATCGAGGTTCTAAAATAGCGGCCATGAACCGGACTCATATCAAATGGTTGCCGATTGCCGCGGCGCTTCTGTTTGTCGCCTACCAATATTTTAGCTCGGAGAAATTTGTGAATCCGGAGACGGGCCGAAAAAGTCACGTCGGAATGTCGACCGAGCAAGAGTCGACTCTTGGTTTGCAGAGTTATCAGCAGATTATTTCTCAGTCGCAGGTAATCAGTTCCGGACCCGAAGTCGATCGGGTCCAAAACGTGGTCAGACGTCTGGCCGGAGCGACCG
>JAJPJU010000159.1 GCA_021324035.1 Spartobacteria bacterium
CCGCGAACATCTGCGCCGTCTGCGAGACTGGAAGCGGTTGCCCAACTCCGAGCGGCGGGAATTCCGGTAGGCGTAATGGTCGCTCCGGTAATTCCCGGGATTAACGATCACGAAATTCCGGCGATTGTTGCGGCATGCGCAAAAGCAGGCGCGCAATTTGCCGGTCATGTCCTGTTGCGATTACCGTGGGCAGTTGCACCGTTGTTCGAACATTGGCTGGACGAACATTTTCCCGAACGAAAAGAGAAGGTTCTAAATCAAGTGCGCGGTTTTCGCGGCGGAAAACTTTACGATTCGCGATGGCTGAAGCGCCAGATTGGCGAAGGAGCTTTCGCCGAACAAATTGGAAACATGTTCGAAGTGGCATGTCGCCGGGCTGGAATGAGGGACCGACCGACGCTCTCAACTGCGGCTTTTCGCCGGCCTAATGAGCAGCTGAAGCTTTGGTAGGGCGTTTCTGTGAAACGCCGCTTGTTGTCGGCGTCTGACACAGACGCCCTACAAGTCACGTTTTCTTTAGCGTGACTTTTCCCAGAATCGACAGCATCAACGTTCCGCCGATCAATCCGAACGGCGCCATGAAATAAAAATACCAGTTCCAGCTGCGATCCAAGAGATGCCCGAGAAGCAGTCCGGCCAAACTGCCGCCGAAATACTGGAACGAATCGATTAAACCGGACGCGAAGCCGGCCATTTTCGCGCCTCCGATATCCATCGCTGCTGCTGTCCCAAGAATAGAATGCGTCGCATTCACCGTGAGCGAAATTAATATCAGGAATAGAACGGCGGTATTGGCCGACGTGAACTGCGCGGCCGACAGAATGATGATTGTCTCCAAAAAATAGAGGACGGCGGCGACCGGCGCACGCCTTCCCTTGAAAACGGTGTCGGAAATGTATCCCGATAGCAACGAACCCACCGATGCCACGAACGGGATCCCGATTCCGAGGTATTTGAACCGCGGATCGTTCAAATCCAGGTGGTGAACTTCCTGCATGAACCGGAAAAACCATTGATCGACTCCCTGGCGCACGGACCCGGTGCAGGCATAGGCGAGCGCGACGATCCAGATCACAGGGTTGGTGACGATCGTCCAGAATACGTCGCTGACTTTTGCGCGAACGGCTTCATCACCCAGCGGTTCTTCAACGCCCGGATGTTCGAAGCCGGCTTCGCGCGGTGTCGGCTGGGTAAAGATCGCCATGCAGATTGCTGCGAGAGTCGCGATCATCGCCGGTATCCAAAACAACCATCGCCAATGCATTGGCGGCACATGCCAAAGACCAAGAAAAACGAATCCGGCGAGCAATGCCGGGCCGAAAGTGTTAATCAAAAACCGGCCGGCGTTGATCATGAATCCAAAGATGCCGGCGAATCGTCCGCGCTCAGTGTGGGCGAACCAGGCGGCGTTAATCTTCACCATTCCGGGCGCGCCAAACGACTGAAAATAGCCGTCGATTCCGCGAATCAGAACAAAGAACGAGAGTAGTCCCCAAAACGATGCGATGCCGAAGACGACATTCATGATCACGGTGCCGACTGCGCCGATGAGCATGGCGCGTTTCCCGCCGATGCGGTCGGTCAGTAGCCCGTTGATGATTTGTCCGAATGCGTAAGCGAGCAGCGCCGTAGTGATGATTTTTCCCATGTCGGCTTTGGTAAAACCGAACTCGTCGCTCATGGATTTGTTCGCGATGGCGAGGTTGTAGCGGCAGGTGTAAAACGAAGTGTAAAGCAGGCCGACGAATACCCAGTTCAATCCGCGGCGGGCCCGAAACCCCGGCGGATGCTGGACGAAGACGGAATCGTCGGACATGACCTGGCCGCGATTGCACAGGAATAGACGAGGTCCGAAAAGAAAATTGTGCATGCCGTGACCGTTCTTGACTGATCACCGATCACTGGTCACTTAGTTGTCACGCCGGAGCCTTGGCGAAGGCGGGATCACTCGCGCGATTAGCTCAGTGGTAGAGCACTTGCTTCACACGCAAGGGGTCGCTGGTTCGATACCAGCATCGCGCAGTCCCTCGGCCCACTTGCCCGATCCATTATCGCGTTCTATCTAGAACATATGTCCGAGCACAAAATGACCCTCACCTGGAAGCGCGGTGACGCGCCGTTCGAGTATCAGAAATATCCGCGCAATCACACGTGGAAATTTGATGGCGGCCACGAAATGACGGCCACGGCAGCCCCGGTCTATCTCGGCGATCCGAAAAACGTTGATCCGGAGGAAGCGTTTGTCGCCGCTCTTTCTGCTTGTCACATGCTCACATTTCTCGCGATCGCGTGTAAGCAGAAGTTTGTTCTCGACGAATATGTCGACGACGCGGTTGGTCACATGGAAAAGAACGCCGAAGGCCGAATGGCGATCACAAAAGTCGAGTTGAAACCGAAGCTGAAATGGGGCGGTGACAAAACGCCGAGCGCTGAAGAGCTCGACAAGATGCATCATCTGGCGCACGAGCAATGTTTCATCGCCAACTCGGTGAAAACCGAAGTCACGGTTGCACACTGACCTATCTCTTAGGAAAGCAAGAACGCAGGAAAAGACAGGATTTTGTTTTGATAGATTCCTGCTTTCTTGCGTTCCTTAGATATACATGAGTGCGTCTGATTCGCAGCGAATGGAGAGAATCGTCAGCTTGTGCAAGCGGCGCGGTTTCATTTTCCAATCGAGCGAGATTTACGGTGGCCTGAACGGTTTGTGGGATTACGGGCCGCTTGGCGTCGAGCTCAAGCGCAACCTCAAGAATTATTGGTGGCGCGTGATGGTCCACGAGCGCGATGACGTTGTCGGCATGGACGGCTCAATTTTGATGAACCGTTTAGTTTGGAAAGCAAGCGGCCATGAGGACACGTTTAGTGATCCGATGGTTGATTGCCGGACCTGCAAAGCCCGGCTTCGCGCCGATCAAATTATCGACAAAGGCAAAGGCAGGCAGTGTCCAAATTGCGGCGGCAAAGATCTGACTGAGCCGCGCTCGTTCAATTTGATGTTCAAGACTTACGTCGGCGCGACAGAAGACGAGAATTCGATTACCTACCTCCGGCCCGAGACGGCGCAGTCGATTTTTGTGCAGTTCAAGAACGTGCTCGACACCGTTCGCAAGAAATTGCCCTTCGGGATCGCGCAAATTGGAAAAGCGTTTCGCAACGAAATCAATCCGCGCAATTTCACCTTTCGCTCACGCGAGTTCGAACAGATGGAA
>JAJPJU010000092.1 GCA_021324035.1 Spartobacteria bacterium
ATGCAGTTTCCAAAGGAACTCACCGAAAGCCCGAGCGAAGCCGAACGGGCGGTTATGGCCTGCCGGCAAATCGATCCGTCCCTGACCTCTCCGGAGGCAATTGTTGCCGCGGTGCGTCATCAACCGCAGGTTAAAAACGCACTTCGTTCGATTTTAACTCCACGCCACCCCTCGCAGCTTTACGAAGCCTTTTTTGAAGGCGTGGTCCTGTTCTCAATTCTCTGGATTGTTCGAACGCGGATGCGCCAACCCAATGGTGTCCTGACCGGATTGTTTTTCATTTTCTACGCAATCTTTCGAATCGTCGTGGAAAATTTTCGCGAACCCGATGCGAGTTTGATCGCCGGCTTCACTCGGGGCCAATTTTTCTCGTTTTTCCTGATCGCGATCGGACTCGGCTTCGTCATCGTTGCCAAACTACGACCGACATTTCCGAAAAAGATCCGCGACCAAGAGTAGGCCTTTCGCTTTTGCGAGAATCCGCTAATAGTTTCGGCAGGTGAATTGATTGATAGCGTTGTTGATTGCCGCCGGCGGTCTCGTCTTTGCCTTTGGCCATGCCACGGTTGCCGGCAAGCTCGTCCTGCTTCTTCTCGCGGTCGGCTCGATTTTCAGCTGGTCGGTCATGCTGACCAAGCTGCGGGTCGTCCAATTCGCCCGTAAACAGAACGCCCGCTTTCTTCATGCGTTTCGGCAAGACCGGCAACCGCTGCGATTGTTTGAAAAAAATGCGCGGTTCGCTGGTTCGCCGCTGTTTAACGTTTATCGGGCCGGTTGCCAGGAAATCACCTTCCAAATCCTCGGGTCGGCCGAAGTCGACGAAACATTTAAAGCGCGGCTCGGTATCGCCGATAGGATTTCGGCCGCCCAGATGGGCTCGGTGATTGCAGCCATGGAGCGCGCCGTCGGCGAAACCGCTCTCGAGCTCGAGTCCCAAATGATTTTGCTCGCGACGGCGGTGAGCGGTTCGCCGTTCCTGGGATTGCTTGGAACGGTCTGGGGCGTGATGGACGCGTTCACCGGAGTGGCTGAGGCGGGCGCACCCAACCTCGCCGCAATGGCACCCGGTGTTTCAGGCGCGTTGATCACAACTGTCACCGCCTTGTGCGTCGCGATCCCGGCAATGTTTGGTTACAATTTTCTGCTCACGCGTATTCGCGGAATGATCGTCGAGATGGACAATTTCGCGGCCGAGCTGGCGTCGGAGCTCGAGCATAAATTTATCGACCATACCTCGCGGGAATCCGCCTTTCGGAGATGAGGCGCTTTTCTCAACGGCAGAGCCTGAGCTCGCTTTCGGAAATCAATATCACGCCGCTCCTCGACCTGGCCTTCGTGCTGTTGATCATTTTCATGATCACAACTCCGCTGCTCGAAAGCAGTATGAGCCTGATTATTCCATCGAGCACCGCGAAAACTCCGTCAGTGACGTCTTCCCAGGTGCAGACGATCTCGATCGATCGCGATGAAACGATTCGGTTCAACAATCGCGCGGTCGATCTTGATTCTCTGACCGCGCAGCTCACCGACCTGAAACGCGCAAATCCCGACGTTGCTGTAGTCATCCGTCCCGATCGCGACTTGCCAGTGCAGAAATTGATCAATTTGATGGACGCGTTGCAGCGCGCGCAAATCATGAAGGTCGGGATCGCAACCCGCGCAGAGCAGAAATAGCGATGCCAAAGAATCTGCGGTTTTGGACGAACGTGGGCCTGATCGGCCTCGTTCATGCCGCGGTCATCTACGGATTGGTTCGCTGGAGTCGCGAAAGCAAAGATGCAGGCGATCAAAGCGTCGTTTGGATGAACGGTGGTGCCGGGGATGGAATCGTAACCGAGCTAAAGAACCCGTCGCCCCGTGAAAAATCATCGCTCCGGCGGGAATCGCGAAGTGAGAAATCGAGAGACGAAGATGAAGATCGTCCGCTGTTAACTTCAGCGCCAAGCGAAATCCAGCTGCCGCTTGCGACGGCCAAACCGTCAACAACTCCGTCCACCACACCGAAACCGGCGCCAAAAGTTAAGGCTACTCCGAAGCCAACTCCCAAGCCGACTCCAAAACCCACGCCGAAACCTTCTCCAAAAAAGTCGACGGTTGCGAAAGCGAAGGCTTCACCGAAGCCGAAATCGAAACCGAAGATCGAAGAAAAGGAAGAGATCGCGAAGAAGTCCGAAACTCGGGAACCGGAAAAGAAGAAGATCGTTCTGGCGAAAAACGAACCGCCTGAACCAAGACCGCCGGCCGAAAAAGCTCCCGCGACACAGACTGGCGCCGGTAAAGGAACAACAGCCGGAACAGGGGGCGGCCACGCCGGCGGCAGCGTTAATCAATCCCAGTTCGGCTGGTACGGAAGCATGTTGCACGACCGCTTCTACAGTGAGTGGGCGCAGCCAACCACGACGGCTGACGCCAGTGGCAAGAATTCTGTCCTGGTAAAACTTCGCATCGAGAAAGATGGACGCGTCTCAAGTTTTGAAATTGCTCGGTCATCGGGAAATTCCGAGCTCGATGAGTCGGTTAAAGCGTTGGCGAACCGCGTAAATCACGTCGATCCGCTTCCCGACGGCCTGGGCAAAGGCGATCACTACGACGTGAAGATCAACTTCGAGCTGAACTCGGAGTGACCGGGCGTTTGTAGGCCGTCTCTGTGAGACGGCACCGCGGCCGACGCCGGCCGCCACTACAATAAAGCTAAAGATTTTCCTTCGCGACCTTCCACCTGGTCCATTTTGCATTGCCGCGGCGTTTTGTCTTTTCGCCAGCGAACAATCTTCGTCCCGTGGCGAAACCTTCCCCCGGTGAAATGATCGTAAGTGACCTCCACAACAATCTTCGAATCGACCGGCTCCCATTCACCGGTGCGTTCAGTGCTCCAGCGGCTCGGACCGCCGGGCGCATTACCGGTAAAACCCGGCGGCTTTCGCAAAGCTTCAAACTTCTTCGTGAGCGCGCGACGCTCGGCGGTTTTGAATGCTGAAGTAAATCCGACGTGATTGAGCAATCCGCTGGCATCATAAAGTCCGAGAAGCAGCGACCCCAGAATCCTGGCGCTGCTGGCATACCGAAATCCTCCGATCACGCAATCGGCTGTCCGGATCTGCTTGATTTTCACCACCGCAGTTCGTTCACCCGACGCGTACGGCAGGTCGACCCGCTTTGCGATTACGCCATCGAGATCGCCGCCGGTCTTCTTAAACCACTTCTTTGCCTGCGTTAAATCGGTCGTCGCCGGAGATAAACGAACGGCATGTTTTGATATGAAGTTTGCGCGGGCGAATTTCTCCAGCTCCTTGCGACGCTCCTGCAATACTTTCTTCACCAATGACTGGCCGCGAACTGCGAGGAGATCGAACCCGATGAATAGCGCGGGATGCGCCGCCGCCAGTTTCGCAACCCGGCTGGCCGCCGGATGCAAACGCAATTGAAGTTCATCGAACGAGAGCGCGCCGTTGAGAGGAATCGCGAGCTCGCCGTCCAGCACAAA
>JAJPJU010000222.1 GCA_021324035.1 Spartobacteria bacterium
ACGATCGCGACCAGAATCACTTCGACATTCTCGCGCCAGTGCGACTCCCAGGTGACCGGGGTAAGCTCGTGCAATTTGGCGTCGAGCTCTTCGGCCCGGCTCTCGATTTCTTTTGGGTCCCGTTGTTTCAAGGCCGCGCGCAAACGCCGAATCATTCCGCCGACTTCGTCCTGTCTGGCCGGGTCGATTACATCGCGCTTATAACGCAGATATTTCTGGGCGTGGCGGACCAGCAGTTTGCTGTGTTTAACGTAACGCGGTGTGAACATGAGTTAAATGTCGAAGCACCAATGTCGAATGTCGAATGGCACGCAAGATCGACATCGTTTCGTCATTCGAATATTTGAGATTGTTTCGTCGTTCGTCATTCGGGATTTCGTCACTTAGAAAGCAGTTCACTGCGCTTTCAGCACTTCGATAAACGCTTCCTGCGGAATGTTGATCTTGCCAATACTCTTCATTCGTTTCTTGCCTTCTTTTTGTTTCTCCAGCAATTTTCGCTTCCGGGTAATATCCCCGCCGTAGCATTTCGCGGTCACGTTTTTTCGCAAGGCCGAAACGTTTTCTCGCGCAATCACTTTCCCCCCAATGGCCGCCTGGATTGCCACCTGATACAGCTGACGTGGAATCACTTCCTTTAACTTCGCCGCCAGCTGCCGTCCCCTCGCGTCGGCCCGGTCTTTGTGCACGATCATCGAAAATGCGTCAACCGGTTCGCCATTCACAAGCAAATCGAGCTTCACCAGCTTAGCGGCCCGATAACCGGAGTGTTCGTAGTCCATCGAACCGTATCCTCGCGTGATCGACTTAATCTTGTCGTTGAAATCGACGAGGATCTCATTGAGCGGCAGCTCGCAATGCAACATCACGCGCCGCGAATCGAGTGTTTCGGTGTGATCCATCCCTCCGCGCTTTTCCAAAATTAATTGCAGGATGTCGCCGATGTTTTCGTTCGGGCAAAGCACGTAGGCGCGCACAATCGGCTCCCGGATTTCCTTGATCAGGCTCGGGTCGGGCAAATGCGCTGGATTATCGATCAGCAGCGTCTCGCCGCGCGTTGTCTCAACTTCGTAAACGACCGACGGCGATGTCGCGATGATGTCCATGTTGTACTCGCGGCGGAGGCGTTCCTGGATGATTTCCATGTGGAGGAGCCCGAGAAAGCCGCAACGAAATCCAAAACCAAGCGCAACCGAACTTTCCGGCGTGTAAATAAAGGCCGCATCATTCAAACGAAGCTTCCCAATCGCCGTTTTTAAATGTTCGAAGTCGCCGGTGTTGATCGGATAAATCCCGCTGAACACCATCGGGTGAATCTCCTGAAAGCCCGGTAACGCTTCGCGGGCCGGATTTCGCTGGTCGGTGATCGTGTCGCCGATTTTTATGTCGGCAGTGGTTTTGATGTTGGCGATGAAATAGCCGACATCGCCGGCCTGCAGCCGCGGCTGGACAAACATCTTTGGCGTGAACACGCCGACCTCCTTGATTTCGTAGCGCGCGTCGTTGCTCATCAGTTTGATCGCGTGCTCCGGTTCCATGTGACCGGAAACCACCCGTACGTAACTGACCACGCCGCGATAAACGTCGAACACGGAATCGAACACGAGCGCGCGCAACGTTTCGTCCTTCGGTTTCTCGGGTGCCGGAATGCGGGCTACGATCGCTTCCAGAATATTCTCGATCCCGATCCCCATTTTCGCGCTGGCATCGATCGCCTCCTCCGCCGGAATCGCGAGTATTTCCTCCAACTGCCGGTGCACCGAGGGAACATCTGCGTTCGGCAGATCGATTTTGTTGATAACCGGCACAATGGTCAGCCCCTGTTTGTGGGCGAGATGAACATTCGCGACGGTCTGCGCCTCGACGCCCTGGGCCGCATCGACAATCAAGAGCGCGCCTTCGCAGGCGGCGAGTGATCGCGAAACTTCGTATGCAAAATCAACGTGGCCCGGTGTGTCCAACAGGTTCAACCGATAATCCTGTCCGTCTTTTGCGTGGTATTTCATCGTGACCGGATGCGCTTTGATCGTGATCCCGCGTTCGCGTTCGAGATCCATCGAATCGAGCAATTGATCCTGCTTATCGCGCTCATGGATCGTACCGGTGCGCTCGAGCAATCGGTCCGACAAAGTGGTTTTGCCGTGATCGATGTGCGCGATGATGCAGAAATTGCGCGTTAACTCGATTCCCATGGGAACCGCCACTATGCGAGTGACGAGGGAACGGGTCAATTGTAGGGCGTTTCTGCGAAACGCCTTTTAATATTGGCGGCTGGCACAGCCGCCCTACAATACCAATCAAATCGCACTCGCATGCCCAAGCTGATTCTCACCACCGAAGCGCAGGGCAAAGTTGCCTACGAATTTGCCGAAGGCTCGATCACGATCGGCCGGGCTCCGGACAACATGATCGTGATCGACGATCCCTCGGTTTCGAATCGCCACGCGGTGATGGAGCTGACCGGTGAGACGTATCGATTGAAGGATCTGGAATCGACCAACGGCACAAGAGTGAATGGCGTTCCAATCACCGAAACGGTTCTCCGTTTCGACGATCGTATCGGGTTCGGGGCAATTGACGCGCGTTACGAGCCAGATGTTAAGGGTTCGCAACCGTTGCCGGAGTTGGAAACCGTTGAAGTAAAGCCGGCGGAATCCAGTGCTGCGCCATCGGGATTCGGAAACGCCTCCCCCTACCGCCGCGGTTCAATGTCGGGCGATCCAGGGCGATTGGCCGTCCTGGGAATTGCGGCAGTTGCGGCCATTACGTTTCTTGGAAGCATGATCGCGCTCCTGTTCATGCACGCGCCGTAGTCACGTCACGGGTAGCGCTCTTCAACCGCTCAGCGGTAGTTATGGACGAAAAGTTACGTTATTTCTTGAGTGAATGACGAAGCACGAATGTCGAATGTCGAAACAAGCACGAAGCTCGAAATACCAAAGTCCGCGGCATTCATTCACGATGCTTTTTCGGCATTCGGGCTTTGATATTCCTTCGTCTTTCGTCATTCGGATTTCGTCATTTTGCTATTATGACAGACAGAAATAAGCGCCTGCTGTTATTCGATATCGACGGCACCCTGATTAATTCCGGCGGCGCGGGCATGGAAGCATTGAAACGCGCTCTCAAAGAGCGCTTTGAAATCGAAGACAATCTCGAGGACATCGAGATTGCGGGCATGACCGATTCCGGAATCATTGTCAGCATTCTGGATAAGCACAAAATTCCGGCGAACGCCGAAAACGTTGCCGCATTCCTGGACAGTTACGTTCACTTTCTTTCCCACGAGCTTCCACGCCGAAAGGGAAAACTGCTTCCAGGTATTTTGGAACTTCTGGAAAAACTAAAAACCCGAAAACACGTCGTCCTGGCACTTTTGACCGGAAACGTTTCCCGCGGAGCGCAGCTCAAGCTTGGCCATTACGGCGTCTGGCACTTTTTTGAGTTCGGCGCCTTCGCGGACGATCACTCCGATCGTAACCAGCTGGGTTCGTTCGCGCAGGCGCGAGCAAGAGAGAAACACGGCCGCGAGTTCAGTTCCCAGGAAATCGACGTTATCGGCGACACTCCGCGCGATATCGCCTGCGGCAAAGCGCTTGGCGCCCGCACAATCGCGGTTGCGACCGGCACTTGGAGCCGGGAAAAGCTGGCCGAACATAATCCCGACATTTTGATTGATGACTTTTCCGAAGTTGAGCGTCTAATTAATACGCTCGGTTGGTGATTGACCGGCGAAGCTTGGGAGATGGCCGCAATCTCTCTGAACCCTGAATCTATGACACGAACACAAGAACCCAACATTTTACCGCTCGACGGCGAAATTGACCTCCATGTTTCACCGGAGGTCGCAAAGTCTTTGCGAAAAATGATCGAGAACAAACCGAACCGGGTTGTTGTCGATCTGACTAAAGTCACTTATCTCGACAGCTCCGGCCTGGCCGTATTGATCGAGGGAATGCAAAACGTGCAGAAATACGGCGGGAAATTTGGACTGGCCGGGGTCCAGGAGGACGTGAAACACGTCTTCGACATCGCCCGGCTGGATCAGGTTTTCGAAATCTATCCGGACGTCGACACGGCACTGGCGGCCAAGTAAAACGGTCCTGCTTTCGCACAAAATCTGCTGCAATTTCAGCCACTGATGGCCGGGCTGGATTGGCAATATTTTCTTCCCCTCGAAGGCGAGATCGATCTTCACCGGTCGCCCCGGGTGGAGCGTTCCCTCGCTTCAATGATCAAAAAGAAGCCGGACCATCTCGTAGTGGACCTTTCCGGTGTCACATTCATCGACAGTTCCGGCGTGGCGGTGTTGATTCGCGCCCTTCAAAACATTCAGGAGTACGGCGGTAAGTTCAGCCTCAGGGGAATGAACGAAAGAGT
>JAJPJU010000056.1 GCA_021324035.1 Spartobacteria bacterium
ACCCTGTCTTAATTAGTTCGCCAAAACGATGCCGGTCGTGCCAGACACGGCCGCCAATTGAAATGAGGCCGACGCTAATCCCAATGTCGGCCAGCAAGTTCAGCGTCGCCTGCATGGCGTTAGCGATCGTGAAGTAGGCGTACTCGCGCTGGGGCAACCACCGCACTAGAAGAATACCCGCAGTGAACGCGAGAATTTGGACGACCGCCTGAACCAGCGCGTAATTGCCAATGCGGCGCGCCTGGTCGAAAGCGCGTCGCAGGACCGGAGCATAGCCTTCGGCCAGCACGGGCGTGGAGACCGGAGCAAAGAAACTCATGGCCGAATCATGTTGGAAGAGAGCAATGAGCTACCGAAGTGCCAAGCGGAATTTGCACCCCGGCCGGATTTACCGCGAACGCTGGCGTTAAAACGACTATTGCGAATCGGGCGAGCCGATGGGCGTCTCGATTGCCTTCGGACGCGACCTGCGCGCCGGCGGCGGAGCGGGTTCGGCCTCGGGGACGTTCGGAGTCGTGTAGTATTCCGAGTATTGATAATAGTAATACTCGGGCAGCGAGGTATCGACGAAATTGAGGATGACGCCAGGGACATTGACCTGACGATTGTAAAGCAGCTCCAATGATTTTTTGATCAATCTCGCCGAGGTGTAGCCCAGTCGCATCACGAATAGGGTGGCATCGATCTTGGGAGCCAGACTCGTACTATCGTCAGCCGCCAGCACCGGTGAGCTGTCGATGATGATGTAGTCGTAAAATTCGTACATTTCCCGCAAAATAGCGTCGGTCGATTCCCGGAGCAGATGTTCGCTCGGTTGAGACAAAGTCTTTCCGCGCGGCAAGACGAACAGCGCCGGATAGGCCGTCGGGACCACAACTTCGCGCCAGTTGACCTCCTGTTTCAACACCTCAGAGAAGCCGATTTTTGAATTAATACCGAACGCTTCGCGAAGCGCGCCGCGACGAAGATCGCCATCGATCAAGAGTGTCTTTGCGCCGGAAAGAGCCATGGTGATCGCAAGATTGGCGGACACGGTCGATTTGCCTTCGTTTGGCACGGCGCTCGTGATCAAAAAGCTCTTCGGCCGCGGACCATCATACGGCATGAAGAAAATGGACGAGCGAATGTTCCGATACGATTCGGCGAAAACGTGTCTGGCGTCGTCCGGCTGCAACAAATCGACTTTACCCTTGGTTTTTTCCTTCGGAATCTGACCAAGAACATTTTCAGAAAAGTGATGCTGGAATTCACTGAACGACGCCATGCGATCGTCAATGCGATCGAGCAACAGTAGAATTGCCAATCCGGCCAGGGCGCCGATTCCAAAGCCGATCAACAGACTCTTGACTAATCCAGGACGCACCGAAATCGGCACACTCGCCATTTCCATGATCGAAACCTGATCTTCGCCGCCCACCACCTGAGAGACGTCGATGTCCTTCAAATTGCCGGTCAAACGATCGTAAAGCGTCTTCAAGCGATCGACTTTTCCTTTGATGCGATTGAACTGGGCCAGCCGCTGACTCAAGTCGAGGGCCTTGGCTTCCCATTCTTTGACATTCGTCTGGAGGTTTTCCATCTGTTTGCCGATGGATTCACGACGGGTCTTTAATCTCTCGAGCGTGTCGGCGCGGAACAAATCGATTAGTTTTTCCTGCTCAACAATCTTGTCGTTGAGTTTGAGAATTTTCGGGTGTTGCGGCCGTAGATCCTTGGCCAACGTTTCTTTTTCTGCTTTTAAAAGCTGAACCTGTTGCTTGGCTTTGAGGTAATCAGCCTCAGGTCCAACGTCCGAAAACGGCAAGCCTTGATTATCGGAGCCGGCTGGGCCCTGAGAAGCCTGGGCCGCATCCATTTTGCTCTGGGCGCGGTCGAGGTTTTGATCAAGGTCGAGCAGGTTGAGCAAGTCGTACTCTGTTTTGAGCTGCGCGTATTGCTGGTTCAGCCTAACGAGATAAGCAGCGGCGCTGTTACCCTCTTCCTGAATAAATCCGATATTGTTTTGCTTCTGAAATTCGATCAGCTCGTCCTCGCTGTTGCGCAGATCCTTCTCGACCTGAATCAACTGTTCGGTGATGCCGGTCGTAACTTCGTGTCCGCGCTCTTCACGCATCCCGCGTTTGAAATCGAGATACTTTTGCATCGTCGCGTTCAGATAAGCCTGCGTGTAGTCAGGCGCACTGCCCACCGCCGTGAGCTCAAAGATTGAGGTGCGCGCCCGCTGGAGCACCAGGATTTCCACTGGCACCGGCTGCAACTCCGGATGCGATGAGCGGACGAGTGCTTCGGCACTGTGCTTGACCTCGTTACTCTGCATCAACTGGACTTGCGTGCCGTAGAAGTTGGCCATTTCCTCGCTGTAAATCGCGCCCTGCGGAATTTTCATGCTACCGGCGACGATCATCTTGCCGGCCGACATGTATTCGGGCGGACGTTGATAAATCAGAAAGGCTTCAACGAACAGACCAAGGCAGATGGTGAGGACCGGAATCCACCAGCGCCTCAACAGGAGCGATTTGTAGCGATGCAAGCGCGTGATCAGCGCGGCCGACCAGGAAGTGGAAATGTGTTTGCTGTTGGCTGTGTTACGCATGTTACATGTTGATCAGCCGCTGCGGAACGTAGATCTGATCGTCTGGCTGCAATTCCAGATCTTCCTCAGTGTGCCCTTCTTCGATCACGCGTTTGAGATCGACGCTGAATTCCTGGCCGTTTTTGCGAGTCAATTTCACTTTTCGCTTATTGGCAAAATCACCAAAGCCTCCCGCTTTGATAATCGCCTTGCTCACGGTGTAACTTTCGTCCGGCGGAATTTCCTGCGGCCCCTGGCCCTTGACCGAGCCGTAGACATAAACCCGCCCTTTGTATTTTTCGCTGACTCGATCGACCGCGAGAATCACCGTTGCGTGATAGTAATATTCTTTTTCGAGTAATGATTTAATGCTGTAAGCAAGTTCTTTGCACGATTTGCCTTTGGCCGGCACTAAACCCACATAAGGAACTTCCAGCTCGCCGTTATCGTTCACCCGCAAACGCTGCGATTCGTTGTCACGATCTTCGACAACGCGAAAGCTTACCGTGTCATTCGCACCAAGCTTCTTCTTATCGTCCAAGACCGACATTGAATTGGTGCGCATCACTGCGCTGGTGTTCGATCCGGCTGCATCGGGCGAATTTGCCCTCGGCGTCGCCGGCGGCGGGCTGGCTGCATCCTGACCGAACCCGGAATTAGATAGAATGATGCAAGCAGCAGCTATCGCTGCAGACACTAAGACTCTCATGTTGCCCCCCAATTTACCCTTTTTGTGCTTTTTAGAAACTGTATGTGCCGTCGACAGAAACGCGGTTTTGGTTGTAATCGCGCAGGAACACGTCGGAATCCTTGGTTGTGCCCTGATAACGGACACCGAGCGTGACGTGGGGTGTTAACTGATATCCAAGAGTGACCGCGCCGCCGAGCCGTTGGAAATGTTCGGCAATGGGGCCGCCGGATTCTTCGGCGTCTTCAAAGAAGAATTCGGTCGTGAGCAAAGTGCTTCGAATAATGTTCCAGCTCACGGCATGGCGAACAAAGTTCAAGGTGATGAAGTTGGAGTTGACCCCAAGCTGGGTCTCATGGCCCGCGCTCAAAGTCTGACTGATCTGCGCGTTGATCCGATGAGTCAGCAATCCGTTCACGTAGTAGTCCTGGGAATCCTTATGATCCTGGAACTTGATCGGGAACGGCCCGAAAAAGAATGTCACAAAGTTCTGATCGAAATTGAGCCATTGATAACCGCCGGCCACACGAACTTTCAGGTTGTTGGTGAGAGCAGCTTCGGCAAAACCGCCGGCGCGATATTCTTCGTTGTCATTGAGAATGCCCGCCTGATTGCTGGTGTTGTTGTCGTAACGGGTCCAAACCACGTTGCCTTCCGCGCCAACCGTAATGGTCGGATTCACGATATAGGCAAGGGAACCGCCGATGCTGTCGGCGTTTCGATCCAAATAGTCAAACTGACTATCCGTCGCGATGAAATTGTAATGGTCGTAGCCGACCTGGAAGAGGATCTTGTTCAAGTCCCACAATACCGAAACGCCCGCAGTATTTTCAAATCGGCCATAGCTAACCACATTGCTCAGGGCGCCTTCTTGAACCGGGTCCTGCTGCAATTCGAATTTATCATGGAGATTGATTCGGAAATCGCCGACGAAAATATCGAATGCTAATTGCGACTTGGGAGCGACCAGAAGGTAATCGGTATTGTCTTCGGAGTGGTCGAGATAAAACGAATACCCAAGGCCCAAATCGAAACGCAGGGTGTTGAGTTGCGTAATCGGCCAGATCGCGTCGAGGGTCATGCTCGGCGTAATGATCACATCGTCCTCGGTGTGGACTTCGGCGTAATTGATGTTGTCGTTGTATTCGGCACCGACGGTCGCGCCGACCCGGAAACGAACCGGACCCATCTCCAAGTTGTAAGGGATTCTCGAAATGTCTTCCTGTCTTGCTTCGTAGGAATCCTGACCCGCCAATGAAGGACGGATTGCATCCTGCCCATACATGGACATCCCCGCCGAAAACATCATCCCTAATGCAAGCAGCGCGGATTTCAGAAAACGATTGCGATTGAAAGGGGCAGCACGATGACTCATAGGCAGGTTCATCAATTTGTGGTTAAGCAGTTGTGGTACCAGTGTCCGTTTTCAAATCCCAAGCGGGAACGTGCGCCCATTATCGCGCGCCTCCGTTTAAGATCGTGGCGTCCTTTTTTAGTTGGATATCCTTTTTACGAGAAAAAGGCCTCTTCAGGCAAGCTAAATCGGCGGGAACTTCTTACTCGCTCTCATAAATAACTCTGGGTGAGGCGACTGCGAACTGGTGCCCCTGCCGGCAGGCAATTTCAGCCGGTTGGCCCGGTCTAAGCTCACAGTACACGCATGGGTTTCGCCTTTCGCCTTTTTAGACTTGGAACGTTTCAAGGGTTCCTTGGTTGGGCCCTGACAATCCTTTGCCTTACCGGAGTTTACGCCCACGGGGAGACCTTAGCTGGTCCGCAGGTCGAATACATTTCGCCGGACGGAAAGTTTTCGTCCCTCTCTGCGGCAAATCCAACCGCCCGCCAGTCTGCGGCGACATTCGTTGATGGCAACACCGTTAGTTGCGCGCTAAATGAAGGCGAAACGACATTTATTATAGAGTTGCCCACGAGTGCGACTACCGATCGCTTTATCTTCCTGAACGAAAATGCAGCAGCTTGCGGCGAGCTTCGCATTGCCGTCTCCAATTCTGCCCTCCCGGTGGACAGCCCGAAATGGACTCAAGTAGATGGGATCGTTCCATTTGCTCATAAACGGCTGTTTAAATTGTCGATGCTGGGCGTGGAAACAAAATTTGTTCGTCTTTCATTCAAGGTCGACGGCCAGGAAAACAGCACCGCCAAAGTTTCTCACCCGTTTCAGGGTTCAATCCTCGACGACGACAACAATTCGGTTCGAACAAGACTGACCGGTGGAATTCGTCACGAATTGAATCTTGCCACGATGTCGGTCGGTCCGATTTCGGCATTCAACACGAAGTAATTTTTTCCGATCATCTGCCGGAAAATTAACTGTGAAATCCGTCCTCTGCCGACTGCTGCAAAGGCATAGAACTAGCTCTTCAAATTGCGGCCTGTTTGACGTGACGCATGCGATTGGAGAACCAGGATCAAACTACAGAAACGCCGACTTCATCGCCGTCGCTTGAGCAATTTATTGTAGGTCAATTCCATGCACACCCTCATCAAGACAAGAAAATCGATTCGCAATCTGATCCGGCAGCGAGTGGCGACTATTTTGCATTTGTTGCCAGGGCTACGAACGATGCGATTCGGGATTGGAATGTAAAGACTGGCGAACTGTCGTGGCCTCAGGGCCTGACGTCGCTGCTCCGCTACGACGCATCAGCCGGAAATCACATCAGTTTCTGGCAAAATAATATTCACGCGACCGATCGAGCTCGCGTCTTCAGCTCAATCAATGAAGCGCTCGGACGTGGTGACGATCATTGGAGCGGCGAATACCGTTTTCGCCGGGCTGACGGAACCGACCTCAACATCCTGGAGCGCGCGCTAATTCTTCGCGACCACGACGGCTCGGCCACGCGGGTGATCGCTTCGCTGATGGATGTCACGGCGCGCAAACAACTTCATGATCAGGTTTGCCGTTCGCAAAGAATGGAAGCGTTTGGTCAACTGGCCGCCGGCGTCGCTCACGACTTTAACAATTTTCTCACAACGATTCTCGGTTACGGCGATCTCCTCCTTCACGAAAAACAAATCAAGGGAGCGTTGGCCGACCACGTTACCGAAATTCGCGCCGCAGCCGGCCGCGCGTCAGCTCTGACTCAGCAGCTACTCGCCTTCAGTCGCCGGCAGGCGATGGAACCGGTCGTGATCGAAGCAAATTCGATCATCACAAATCTCGAACGCTCGTTGCTTCGCCTGATTGGCGAGAACATTTCCGTGGTCTGCAATCTTCATAACGAAAAAGATGGCGCGCACATCAAGGCCGATCCCGGACAAATCACCCAGATTGTTCTGAATCTGGCGGTTAACGCACGCGACGCCATGCCCGAAGGCGGCCAACTCACCCTTGAGACCGCCCTTGTCGATCTGCCGAAACATCCGGAATGCCCGATCGACTGTGGCGAATGCGTTCCCGGCCAGTATGTAGTTATCAGTGTGTCCGATACCGGGATCGGAATGAGCGAAGATGTGAAAGCGCATCTCTTCGAACCTTTTTTCACGACGAAAGTGAACGAACGCCGGAGCGGCCTTGGTCTCGCCACCTGTTATGGCATTGTCCACCAAAGCGGCGGACATTTGCGCGTTCAGAGCGAGGAAGGCAAGGGCAGCGCAATTCACATTTACCTTCCGCGGGTGCCCGCTCCGCCCCCGCCAGCCTACAAAAAGCCGGGCGCGAAGAAAATCCGCGGAGGCACCGAAACTGTGCTCGTGCTCGAAGATGACGTCAGTGTTCGCCACATTTCAGTGCGGATGTTGCGCGCGCTCGGCTATGAAGTGATCGAAGCCGCCACCAGCAGCGACGCCCGCCAGTTGCTCGCCGAAAACGGCGGACGCAAAGTTGATCTCCTTCTCACCGATATGGTGATGCCACAAATCAGTGGGCGCCGTTTCGCTGATGCGCTTCGCGCGGCTCATCCCAATATCAAGGTTTTGTTCATCTCCGGATATCTCGAAGAATCTCTGCAACCAGCCGATCGCTGCGAACCGGGGATGTTCTTCCTGCCGAAGCCGTTCGACGTCGAACAGCTGGCGGCCAAAGTTCGCCAGGCACTCGACACTTACCCGTCCAGCTCGGACTCGCTCGCAACGTCGAGTTAACGAGTTGTCCATTCTCGATCTCGCGCCCACATTCATGGCGCGTGATTACATTCAAAGAGATTGAAACGGCCCGTGATCGCATCGAAGGCGCGGTGTTTGAATCAGCGTGTCATCGTTCGATTCCGCTGAGCGAAATCAGCGGCGCACAGGTTTTTTGCAAATTCGAGAATGCGCAACGCACCGGAAGTTTTAAAGAACGCGGCGCCCGTAACGCGCTGGCCCAGCTTTCGGCGGACCAGAAAAAACGAGGAGTAATTGCCGCTTCGGCCGGGAATCACGCTCAAGCTCTCGCTTACCAGGGAAAACTCCTTGGCATTCCGGCCACGGTTGTAATGCCGCAATACGCACCGCTGATCAAAGTGACAAATTGTCAGCGGCTCGGCGCCACGGTTGTGCTTCACGGACACGATTTCGCCGAAGCAAAAGCCTACGCGCATGCTATCGCTGCCGAAAAAGGTCTCGCTTACATCGACGGTTACGACGACCCGGCAATCATTGCCGGCCAGGGAACTCTCGGTCTCGAAATTCTCAATCAGGTGAAAGACGCCGACGCTGTGATCGTTCCAGTCGGTGGCGGCGGTTTGATCGCCGGCGTTTCACTGGCAATCAAAAGCGTGCGACCGCAAACCAAAGTCATCGCGGTGGAGGCGGAGAACGTCGCCAGTTTTTCAGCAGCACTGGATGCCGGCAAGCCAACCAGGATCGAATTGAAACCGACCCTCGCCGACGGTCTCGCGATCCCAATAGTCGGTGCGCACGCTTTTGCCATCGCTCGCGACCACGTCGATCAAACGGTCACAGTCAGCGAGGAAAAGATTGCGATTGCGATTCTGCGCCTCATTGAACTTGAGAAGACGGTTGTTGAAGGAGCGGGCGCCACGCCATTGGCCACGCTTCTTTCCGGAAAATTACCGGAGCTTTCGGGCAAGCGCGTTGTGCTTCCGCTATGCGGAGGAAACATTGACCCGAATATTCTCAGCCGCGTGATCGAGCACGGTCTGGTTGCGGATGGCCGCCTCTGCCGGTTCAGCGCTGTGATCAGCGATCGCCCGGGCGGCCTCGCGGTTCTGAGCAAACGGATCGCAGCCGCCGGCGCGAGCATAAAACAAATCGTTCACGATCGCGCATTCACCACCTCCGATGTTTCGACGGTCAGTGTTCTTTGCACGATTGAGACGCGTAACCACGAACACTTCGCGCAAGTGCGCGCCCGATTGAAAGAGCACGGCATCGAAACACATCCGGGCCGTTCGCCGAACGGCCATGGCGATTGAGGTCAATCGCCGCTACCAACTTGAAGCGCACTTCACGTTCCGTAATCTCTCTCAATGCACGCGCGTGAACAGTCCAATTCCGACATCACCGCCGACTTTTCGCGTCGTCATATCGGCCCAAACGACACGGAGACCGCGGATATGCTTCAAGCAGTCGGCTTCGATAATCTTGACGCGTTGATCGATGCAACGGTTCCGAAAAATATCAGGCTGAATCGCCCACTAAATTTGCCGGCCGCGAAGTCCGAAGCCGAAGCGCTTGCCGAACTGCGCGGAATCTCCACGAAAAATAAGGTCGCGAAATCATTTATCGGCGCCGGTTACTCCGATTGCATCACGCCTCCGGTCATTCAGCGAAACATTCTCGAAAATCCGGGCTGGTACACGGCTTATACGCCGTATCAGGCCGAGCTCGCTCAGGGCCGGCTCGAAGCGCTCCTGAATTTTCAACAGATGATCATGGATCTGACGAAACTCGACATCGCGAACGCATCGCTGCTCGATGAAGCGACTGCCGCCGCCGAAGCAATGGCTCTTTGTCATGCTTCCGTGCCGGATCGAAAAACTTTTTTTGTGGCTGACAATTGTCATCCCGAAACGATCGAGGTCGTCCAAACCCGGGCCAAGCCGCTCGGAATCGAAGTTAAGATCGACCACTTCGTGAAATTCAAATTCGACAACTCAGTTTTCGGCGCGCTGGTGCAATATCCGGCTACCGATGGCGCGATTTATGATTACAGCGAGTTCGTGCAAAACGCGCACAAAGCCGGCGCGCTCGTTGTCGTCGCGGCAGACATTCTCGCACTGACGTTGTTGAAAGCGCCGGGCGAATTCGGCGCGGACGTCGCAATTGGAAGTACGCAGCGATTCGGCGTGCCGCTTGGGTTCGGTGGACCGCACGCCGCATATTTCGCAACGCGCGATCAATACAAACGCCACATGCCAGGCCGCCTGGTTGGCGTCTCACACGACGCAGAAGGACGCCCGGCTTATCGGCTGTCGCTGCAAACCCGCGAACAACACATCCGTCGCGACAAAGCCACCAGCAACATTTGCACGGCGCAGGTCCTTCTGGCGGTAATCGCATCGATGTACGCGGTTTATCACGGACCCAGTGGTTTGCGCGCGATCGCGGGACGAGTGCATCGTCGTGCGAGCCAGCTCGCCGAAGGCCTTCGGGCCCTTGGAATAAAGATCGCCCACGAAAACTTCTTCGACACCATCCGCGTCGAAGTTGAATCGAGCGCCGTCCTGCTCGACCACGCGGAAAAAGCAGGATGCAATTTGCGCGCGCTGGGGCCGGCCGCGGTCGGGATTTCGGTCGACGAAACGACAACCCGTGGCGATCTCGAACTGGTGATGTCAATCTTTCGCGGCACCCACGTTCGCGATTTAGCCAATGATGAAGAAGGCGACGTCCCGATCCACATTCCGCAATTCGCATTTCGCAATTCGCAATTTCTGACCCATCCGGTATTCAACACTCACGACACGGAAACGGAAATGCTGCGCTATCTGCGAAAACTCGAGTCGCGCGATCTTTCACTGTGCCACTCGATGATTCCGCTCGGCTCTTGCACGATGAAGTTAAACGCGACGGCGGAAATGTTTCCGATCTCGTGGCCGGAATTCGCGAAATTGCATCCGTTCGCACCGGCAGACCAAACTACCGGTTACGTTGAAATGTGCAGCCAGCTTGAGAATTGGCTCGCCGAAATCACTGGGTTCGCGGCGGTTTCTTTGCAGCCGAATGCCGGTTCGCAGGGCGAGTACGCCGGATTGCTGGCGATCCGCGAATACCATGCATCGCGCGGCGAACCGCATCGCAATATTTGTTTAATTCCAACTTCGGCGCACGGGACCAATCCGGCGAGCGCCGTCATGGCCGGACTCAAAGTCGTGCCGGTTGCCACGCTGAAAGATGGCGATATCGATCTGGCCGATCTACGCGCGAAGGCGGACACCCACGCACGTGATCTCGCGGCGTTAATGGTGACGTATCCGAGCACGCACGGCGTTTTCGAACCGACGATTCGCGAGATTTGCGAAATCGTCCACGCCCACGGCGGCCAGGTCTACATGGATGGCGCGAACATGAACGCCCAATGCGGCCTTTGCCGCCCCGGCGATTACGGAGCCGACGTTTGCCATCTGAATCTGCACAAAACGTTTTGCATTCCGCACGGCGGCGGCGGTCCCGGCGTCGGCCCAATCGGCGTGGCCAAACATCTCGTGCCGTTTCTTCCCGGAATTCCTTCTCTCAACTCTCAACAAACGCCAGTCCGGCTCGGACCGACTCTCAACTCTCCCGTCGGTCCTGTTGCCCAAGCGCCCTATGGCAGCGCAAGCATCCTGACCATTTCGTGGATGTACATCCGGATGATGGGCGGGATCGGATTGAAACGAGCGAGCGAAATCGCCATCCTGAACGCGAATTACATCGCGAAACGGCTCGACCCGCATTTCCCCGTTTTGTTCAAAGGAAAACGCGGACTCGTCGCGCACGAATGCATCGTCGATCTCCGCCAATGGAAATCAGCGGGAATCGAAGTCGAAGACGCGGCGAAGCGTTTAATGGATTACGGATTTCATGCGCCGACAGTTTCTTGGCCAGTCGCGGGGACGATGATGATCGAGCCGACCGAGAGCGAACCGAAACACGAGCTCGACCGTTTTTGCGACGCTATGATTTCAATTCGAGCGGAAATCGAAGCGGTCGCGACTGGAAAAATCGACAAGCAAAACAATCCGTTGAAAAACGCGCCCCACACCACGCGCCAAATTGCTTCCGAAAAATGGGAGCGTCCTTACTCCCGCGAACAAGGCGCGTTTCCGGCGCCCTGGACCCGGGAACACAAGTTCTGGCCGTCGGTCGCGCGAATCGACAATGTCTACGGCGATCGAAATCTTTTCTGCTCCTGTCCGCCGATCGAAGAATTCGGCTCGTAGAGCTGCGTCATTTCGAACCTGATTGAGCAATTTCTTAGCATTTCTGAAAGACCGCTGAGCTTGATTGCGAACCAAGTGAAGATGCTGCGAGGAATTGTCGCGTTATTTGTAGTAACCGCTTTGCTTGCCGGCGCGATTTACCTTTGCGCGCACCACGTTTGGAACCCCCTGCCGGTTGGCACAACGATCGACGGGATCACGGTGGAAAAATCCGAGCGCCGGTTGTCGGTTTGGAAAGAGGGCCAGAAATTGAAAAGCTATCGCGTCGCCCTTGGCCGAAATCCGGTGGGAGCAAAAGAGGAGGAGGGCGACATGAAAACGCCGGAAGGCTTTTACAAAATCGATAGTCGCAATCCGCACAGCGATTATCACCTTGCCCTTCACGTTTCGTATCCGTCAGAAGAAGATACTGCCCGGGCGGCTGAACGTAAAGCGAACGCCGGGTTCGACATCATGATTCACGGAATTCGAAATGGCGCCGGCTGGATCGGCGCATTTCATCGACTGCACGACTGGACTGCAGGTTGCATCGCCCTGACCGATGAAGAGATCGAAGAACTCTGGCGTGTTACCCCGGACGGCACACCGATCCAAATCCGACCCTGATTTTCAGTGACGCCGGCCTGCTGGAATCTGAAACAACTGCGGCGGGCTCGGATAAGTTTGCGGCGCTGGCATCAAAGAAGATTCCGCCACATTCGACACGATCCGACCGTTTGATTCCCGCCGTAGAAAAGCTTTCACGCCAGTGTCTGAGCTTTCGCAAATGACCTGATATTTTGCCCCGGGTTCCAATGTAACGTTGAGCACCAGCGGCGAGTCGGCCACACGGGCTCCAACAATCTTGTTCGATGCTTCGTAAGTAATTGTTAGGCGCCGCATTCCGGGATCGACGCTCAGATAATCGCCTCCTTTCACGGCCGAATCGATCGATTCGGAGTCAATCGCGACGATGTTAATTTGATCGCCGACTCCGAACGCGTGTGAAATCGGCATTCGCACCAGCGCCGGATTCTTTGAAGACGATGTGTAAACCTGCGCGCAGCCGACGATCGTGAAAACAATTGCGACCGAACATATGACGCCGCGCATGATGCGAAGCTAGGCCTCGGACGCCAGTTCCGGTTCCTGCTCGGCCCGAGTTGGAACAAGCCGCAATGCCGAGCCAGTCTTCTCGTCCGAGACTTCGTCGCCTTGTTCGTGATATTCGGCGTCAGCATTGACCTGCCAGAGATCGTACAGCTTCGCGTCGGCCAGAATATTTTCGACGCACAA
>JAJPJU010000353.1 GCA_021324035.1 Spartobacteria bacterium
AGCTGATCACGATTCCGTCGGAAGTTCGCGCCAGGGTGAAAGAAACGCCCCAATTTCGACGGGCCACCTCGTTCGCGTCGATGGACACACCGGGCGCCTTCGAGAAACGCTCAACCGAGGCTTATTATTATGTGACGCCTCCGGAAAGCGACTGGCCGCCGCTCCAAAAAGATGAATGGCTGACCGCCTTCAATTTTTACACAACCGACGTCGTTTCAATTCACGAAGTTTACCCCGGACATTACGTGCAGTTTCTTCGCCTGAATGCTTCGCCGGCAACCAAGGTGGAAAAGATTTTTGGCAGCTACGCTTTTGTCGAAGGCTGGGCCCATTACTGCGAAAAATTGATGCTCGACGAAGGCTACGGCACGGTCGCGAATCCCACCGACGACGATATCAGGCGCGCTGCGAAATATCGAATGGCCCAGGCAGACGAAGCGATGTTGCGCCTGTGCCGGCTGTGCGTTGCGGTCAAGATGCATACTCAGAACATGACTGTCGATGAGGCGACCAAGTTCTTTCAGGACAACTGTTACTACGAAGAAAAACCGGCTCACGCCGAGGCGATGCGGGGAACGTTCGATCCTGCCTACCTCAACTACACTCTCGGCAAATTGGAAATTCTGAAACTGCGCGACGATTACAAAGCGCAGGAAGGGGCAAATTACTCCGCCCAAAAGTTTCACAACGAAATGCTGAATCACGGCATGCCGCCGATTCGCTTGCTCCGCGAGATAATGCTCAAGGACAAAGCGAAGTGGGACAACGTCCTGTAATCTCTTCCTCTCTTGCGCGCCATAGCCTTGGCGGAGGCGGGGTTCTCTACTCCAAACCCGGTAACGGGGGCGTCGGTGGAACCTCGGGTTTGGATGGTTCTTCGATCTGCGCCAGTTTGCCGTCGAGCTTGCTCATCCTTTTGTCGGTTTCGGTGAAACTGCCGGTCGCATTGGACAGATGGCGGCCGAGAATTCGAAAGTTGTCCTGAATCTTCGCGAAATCACCGCGCAATCGTGACAGCTCGCCCAGAATTTCCTGCGCGCGTTCCTCTACTTTCATGCCACGCAACCCGAGCAGAATTGTCTGCACGTAGGCGTAGAAGCTATTCGGTGATACCGGAATCACCCGTTTAGCCAGCGCATAGCTGAACAGTTGATGATCTTCGCCGGAGTCTTCCCTGATGATCGTCTCGTAATAAACGTTCTCTGCCGGGACGTACATCAACGCAAAATCGTAGGTGCCTTCGTCCGGCAGGATGTATTTCGAAGCAATGGCGTCGACGTGCTTCTTCACATCGCGCAAAAATTGTTTACGTGACGCCACTCGTTCGGATTCGTTGGAAGCTTCGACGACCCGCTTGAAATTTTCGTAAGGAAACTTTGCGTCCGCCGGAACAAGTCTCGAACCAATTCTAATCACAGCGTCGACCGCCTCGCCGCTCTTGAACCGGTGCGGCATCTTGTAATGCTCCGGCGGCAAAACCTGAGAAAGCAAATCTCCCAGAAAAAGTTCGCCCATTCCTCCACGCAATTTCGGAGCGCGCATGATATGGACGAGCTCCTGCGCGGCCCGGCCGACTTCGTGAATCTGACCAACTTTTTCCCTGAGATCGCCAACCACTTCAGCGGCCTTGTCCAGCCGGGTGTTCATCGAGGCCGTCGACTGTTGCAGATTCTGACTGACAGTTTGTCCAAATGCATCCAAACGCTGTTGAAGCGCGTTCAGTTGCTGTTGCAGCATCAACGCGCCCTGATCGGGCTCATCCGGCTTTTTCCGCTCGCGCAACAGTACAAACAGCACCGCCAGCACGCTGACGAACGTGACGCCGATCAAAGCATAAAGCACGAGCGGGTTCATTTCTTTGTCATGTCGAGCGGAGTCGAGACATCTCTAAATATTTCTGATCAAACGATGACCAGACGATAGCGAGAGATTCCTCGACTTCGCTCGGAATGACAAGTGGAGGAATTAAAACCGCAACTTCATTCCGCCGTAAGCAGCCGTTCCAAGCGCCGGAAACCCGAAAACCTCCGAATAATGTTCGCCAGTCACGTTATCGACCCGGCCGTAAATCGTCAGGTGCGGATTGATTTCGTATTCCGCTGCGAAATTCAGGAAACTGTAATCCTCGATGTCGAAGTTCGGCGCGCCGAAATTCAGTTCCTCGCGGGCATTAACGAACTTGGCTTCGACGGTCGTCCGCAGTTTTCCCCACCACAGGTACGAACCGGAAACGTAAACTTCGTTGCGCGGCCGGCGCGGCAAACGCGAGCCTTGCGGCTGGGCGATGTTCGCGTTGTCGGTTTTTTCCGCTTCCAGATAAGTGTAACTCCCCCGCAGTGTGAGATTGGTAATGGGAGTCGCGCGCAATTCCGTTTCCACCCCCTGGGTTTCAGCCGATCCGAGGTTCAGCGTTTTGAATTGACCGTTGAATCCAATCACGTTCGACAAATCGTTGTGGAAATAGGTCGCGCCGATTGTCACCCGGCGGTTCCACAACCGCTGCTCCACTCCCGCGTCGTAACCAAAATCCTTTTCAGGCTGCAAACTGGAGTTATTCCCGAAAATCTTGTCCTGGCTGCTCGCTGGACTGAACCCCGTGGCCACACTCGCGTGCAGCGTGGTGTCCGTCTGGTCGATCTTGTAACTGCTGGCGATTCGATAGGTCCAAATGTTCCCGATGTGATTGAACCAATCGACTCGGCCTCCTGCCACGAACACGAAGTTGTAAATATCAACCGTACCCTGAAGAAAGCCGCCGATGTCTTCCATCTCGTCGCTGATGAAAGTCGGGCCGAACAAAACGAACGGTCGCTCCTGACCCGCCAGAACATGACTGAAGAAAAATCCGTTCGTGACCGTCAGCCAGGAAGTGGGACGGATGTTGTTTTGATAATCCAACTGGGTTCGACGGAAAAGCGCCCGGGTCGGACCGGTAAATCCATCCTGATTCGGATCGTTGATTTGCCGCTCGTGATCGTAATCGAAGATGATTTTCTGCTCCCACCAATCGTTCGGTTTCCAATCGAGGTGCGGCCCGATGAGCCAGCGCTCAGTCAAAAGATTATCCAGCGGCCTCGGATCAAAAATTGTGTTCGGATTTCCGGCATCACTCAGGGAATACAACACTAACGTGCCAAGCCGTAGCCCGTCAGCGGGCGTTAAACCAAGATCGGCTGTCATCGCTGTGTTGCGATATTGATTGTTCGGACGCGCGTTGTCCGTATCAATCCGGCTGGCGCCGATCGAATAATCGAAAATGTTGATCTTGCCGTTGCTTGAAATGGATTCGCGAAAAGTGCCGTAGGAGCCGCCTTCGCTGCTAACACTCACTCCGGGTGGGCCGCTCCCTTGCACTGTGAAGAGCTGAATCGCGCCAGCCAGAGCCCGCGGGCCATACAATGTGCTTTGCGGGCCGCGCACAACTTCGACGCGCTCTATGTCGTCAATCGTTATGTCGGCGAAATTCATCGCGCCGGAGAGACCCTGGTTGATCGGAATCCCGTCGAGCAGGACTTGCATATCTTCGCTCGGAAGACCGCGCATGAAGACTGAAGTCAACTGGCCCTGGGTGCCAGTTTGGACGACGGACAAGCCGGGCACCGCGCGCAACGCATCCGCGACTCGCTCGGTTTGTCTATTCTCTATTTCGGAAGCGTCGATCACGCTTACGCTGGCAGGCGATTGATCCAATGGAATATCGAACCGCGTGGCCGAAACGACGACCGGCGCTGCTTCCGGCAATTGATCGCCGTTGGGCGAGACGGTTGGAGTAACTTCCTCAGCGCAGCAAACGATTGGCGCTATGGCAAACATCAAGGCGAACCTGATTGGGGAGCACACGCGTCTCGCGTGTTGCCGATCGCATCTCGCGATCGGGGACTTTTTGAACGATTGTTTTGGCGAGACGCCAAAACCAACGCCCGAGACGGGCGCGTTAACCGGACTGAACCAGACAAAACATAACAGGCGATTTCGCATAACAAGTTTCCTCCAACTCGAGAGTCGGACTTGTTTGTCTCCACCGATCGCGGGAGGCGCCTCGCCCAGCTCTCTTTCTCCTTTTTGCGAAGAAGTTTTTCCGCGGTCCGAGCCGAACTGGCACTTACCAGAGGTTCGGTTTTGCAGCGCAGCCGTGAACCCGGATTCTGTTAATCGGGTCCAGCGTCACGCTGGCGAATGAGATGGAACGGTCGAATATTCTGGCTCCTGGCTTTCGCAGAAAGTTGAGAGCTTCTAGTTGAGAGTTGAGCGAAAAGAAAAACACTTCGGTTTCTCAACTCCTCAACAACTCAACGACTCAACAATCTTTACCCTTCTTCCCGCCTTCACCGACTCCGAACGCTTTCGGAATCGATTGGCCTTGGGAAGTCGTATCCAGTTACAGCAGCGCAACTGCTCCCGGTTTTCACGGGATTTCTCGCGCCGATCCACTTTTTCGACCCCGAACATTTTCGGGGTAAAGCTCGCAAAGAACTGGCCCCAGAACTAGCCGCTTGCGATTCGCTCCTCAAGATTTATTTATCTCCACTCACTCGCCGTGGCCTCAACCGCTCCCAATTTCCTTATTACCGGTGGCGCCGGCTTTATCGGCTCCAATCTCACTCTCGCGCTCCAGGATAAATTTCCTGCCGCGAGGCTGACCGTGATCGACGATTTCCGCTCCGGCGATTTCAAGAATCTGCGCGGTTATCGCGGTGATTTCGTAGCCCAGAATCTCGCGGCCATGGATTGGCCCAGGCAATTCGGCAGCGAGAAATTCGATGCGATTTTCCATCTCGCGTCCATTACCGACACAACATTGCACGATCAGTTCGTCCAGGTGCACGACAACGTCGAAAGTTTTCGGCGGCTGCTGAATTTCGCGCGACCCAGCAAAACGCGAATCATTTTCGCGTCCTCGGCCTCGACCTACGGTGCAGCCACGGCGGCCAGTGTTGAAACTAACGGCGCGGCCCCATCGAACATTTACGCGTTCTCCAAAGCGATCATGGACAATCTCGCGGTTCGCGAGGCAAAGGAGAATTCGGATTGGATCATCATCGGACTTCGCTACTTCAACGTTTATGGGCCGCGCGAGGCACACAAGGGCGTGCCGTCGAGCATGGTTTACCATCTCGCACAGCAGATGAAAGCCGGACAGCGCCCGCGCATTTTCAAACACGGCGATCAGAAACGCGACTTCGTTTACGTGAAAGACATTGTCGAAGGCAGCATCCTGGCGCTCGAAGCAAAGCAGAGCGGAATTTACAATCTCGGTTCAGGCCAGGCCCGCTCATTCAACGAGCTCGTCGACGTGCTGAACAAATGTCTGGGCACGAAATTTCAGCCGGATTACATCGAGAATCCACACGCGCATTATCAAAACTTCACCGAAGCCGATCTCGAACGAGTCCGGAGCGCGCTCGGATATCAGCCCCAGTTTTCCCTGGAGCGCGGTGTCGCCGATTACATCGAGTGGCTGTATCCGGATAAGTCGTAGGCGCGCAGGGCGCCGCAAAGCGACGCGGCTGGAAAGTCAGCCTTCCCAGAAAAACTTCGTCGGCCGTTTAATTTCCAGCGGCAAGCTTTTGTGCACCGGGCAATTGAGGGCGGTTTGCTCGAGCACTTCGCGATGAGGCGAATCCGGTGGAAGCGGAATATGAACTTCGCTGGGCAGCGCGACGATCCGTCGCGGCGCATCTGACGACATTTCCTTCTGCACGGAAACTTTCATTCCCCGAAGATCGACCCCAAGGGATTCGGCTTTGAGTCCCATCGTCGTGCTGATGCAAGTCCCCAGCGCAGTGGCGACCAGGTCGGTCGGAGAGAATGCTTCGCCCTTTCCCTTGTTATCAGTCGGGGCATCGGTCGCGATTTTCGATTTCGACGGACCGTGAGTTGCATCGCAATGCAGATCGCCGGTGTATTCCACGTCGACTTTTACCATGAAACAATATTCGGCGCGTTTCTGTCCTTGTCACGCCGGCAAATGACGAATGCCGAATGTCCAATGACGAATGAAATTTGAATTCGTCATTCGTGCTTCGTCATTCATTTTGCACAGGCGTTTCCTGAATTTTGTCCCGATGCTTTTCCAGCGCCTCCCGAAACACGCGCGTAAGTTCTTTGTTATGCAAAATGATCATGTCGGTGTCGTGCTTTTTGGTGTCGTCGTTTTGCCAGCCTTCGTTCCACCAGCAGAAACCAACGATTGCCGGCCAGCGGTTTGAAAGAATATCGTTCAATGCGTTTCCCGCCCAATTCACGGCATCAACGTGGCGGTTATGCAGATCGCAGCCGAACTCGGCCACGATCACAGGCTTTCCAGGCGCAACTTTGATTAAACGCGGATATGCCTCGCGCATCTTGAACGCGAAACTTTCGGTGCCATCGCGCATCAAT
>JAJPJU010000010.1 GCA_021324035.1 Spartobacteria bacterium
CGGCCGCTGATATTTGCCGTTAGGCAACAATTTTCCGCTGATGATATCGAAACAGGCGAAGTGATTGAATTTTCCTTCGCGCGGGAACATGTCGAGATAGAAAAACCCGAGCGGTTCGCCGCTGGCGGAGTCAGACACCTCCCAGAGTTGGAGATCGTCGATCCATTTATATGGCGGCGTGATCTGTTCAAATTTCAGACCGAAAATGTTTTGGTAAATCGCGAACATGCCGTCGACGACTTTTTGAAACGGGAAGAAATCGCGCAGCGCTTCTTTATCGACCGCGTATTTCTGTTTATTCAGCTGGTTCGAATAATAACGCCAGTCCCAGCGGTCGATTTTCGCGTTCGGATCGTTCGTGTCAGCCGCTTTCATTTTTTGATACTCGGCGACTTCGGCGGAGAACTTTGGCTGGGTGCCGGAAATGAGATTGTCGATGTACGATTTCGCGCCGGCGCCGGTCTTGGCCATCTTCACTTCGGTTTGGAAATCGTCCCACGATTTGTAACCGAGCCGGAGCGCGATCTTGTTTCGCAAGGTCAGCATTTGATTCAACACCGAAACGTTGGTGTCTCTGGCTAACGAGTTGCGCGCAACGTAAAGTTTCTTGCGGGTCGCTTCACTCTTCGCGTTTTCTTCAACCGTTGTGTAATGCCAGGTGACGTTCGCCATGACCGTGTAGGCGTCGTCGCCGGTTTTCACTCCCGGCGCGGCCAGAAAACTGTCCGGCACGCCGTCCAATTCCGCTTTCGTGAAAACGAGCGGCATTTTTGCGTTAACGACATTGCTGTCAAAATCCGTTCCCAGTTTCGCCAGGTCTTTCCGCAGTTGCTCGACTTCTTTCTTTTTCTCGGGCGGCAAATCCAAACCGGCGCGGCGATAATCGCGCATCGTTTCGTCGAACAATTTCTTGTCTTCGCCGGCAAGTTTCGGGTGCGTGTTCGCGAACGCCTTCGTCGCTTTGTAAACGTCCTCGCGATAATCGATGCCGACGGCCCAATCTTGAAAAACTTTCACCGCATTTTCACCCGCCGTGCGCATCGCGGCGTCCTTGTTTGTTTCTTTGATGATCGTCGCCTTGTTCGCGGCTGTGTATGCTGCGTAACCCAAATCGTCAAGCGCGACGATCGTGCTCTTAAACGTGACTTTCTTGAGATCCTGACCCGCGATCTGATCGAGCGCCTTGTTCGCGGTCGCGATCGCGTTCTTTACCATGCCATCGACGGCTTCGGGCGTCTGTTCCCAATCGGGAATGGTGAGCACCGCATTCGCTTTGTCGGCGGCGGCTTTAAAATCGTCGACCGATTTGAGATCTTCGGCGTGAACCGAAAGAACGATCGCAGGCGCAAGAACAAGAAGAAGCGTATGGAATTTCATAGGAAAGGTTTGGCCTTGGTGAAGGGTGCGAGCATTGTGTAGAAGAGCGAATCGGTAAAGTCCAAACGTGAACCAATCCGTCATCGAAAAATTCCTCCTCGCGTTCATCCCCGTATTTATCGCGATCGATCCAATCGGACTGGTCGCCCTGTTTCTTGGCCTCGGGACCAGCGCGTCCCACGAGCATCGGAGGAGTCAGGCGTTCCTCGGACTTCTTACCGGATTACTTGTCGCAACCGGTTTTATCTTTCTCGGAAAAGCGATTTTCGGCGCCCTGGGAATTACGGTGGCGGATTTTCAGGTCGCGGGCGGATTGATTCTCCTTGCGCTTGCCGTCCGCGAGCTGGTCGGTTATGGCCGGATCGATCGCGAAGAGGATAACGAATTCGGCGTCGTGCCTCTCGGCATGCCATTGATCGCCGGGCCCGCGCTGCTCACAGCGTTGTTGATTCTGATCGACAGCGTAGGCGTTCTGTTCACGCTCCTGTCCTTGATTGTGAACCTCGGGATCGTCGCGCTCGTGCTTTGCAACGCGGAACGTTTCGCGCGCCTGATGGGAAGACAAGGGCTGCGCGGGATATCGAAGATCATCGCGCTGCTACTCGCGGCGATCGCGATCAGCCTGATCCGGCGCGGCTGGCAAACGCACTGAATCTGTAGCCGCTTCGCTGTGCGAAGCGCGCGGCGTCGCCCATAGGGCGACTGCTACAGTTACATGTGGGGCTGGCCGGGCATTGCGCGCTTCAGCTCGGCATCTTTGTCGCCGTGCTGGTAGCGATAGTTCAACTCACCCTCGATCGCATAGATTTCCTTCTGCTGATCAGAGAAGGCTTCCCCTCCATGGTGAATGAAGACCGGCTCGCCGCGGTGTCCGGGCAGATTCGTCTGCGTTTGCGGGATCTGGCGATACAGATCAAGGCGCCGTTGCTGCAATTGCGCGGTTGTCCATTTTCTATAGGGCGAATTGGCCGGGGAAAAAGCGCCCGGTCCAGTGGTCTTCGGACCCACCGGCTGGCCTTCGGCCGATCCGCTCTGTCCAAATGCTGAGCTAACCATGACCGCGGCAATCGCCACTGCGAGTAATGTTTTCATAGGTTTGTAGTAGGTTCGTCTCTTCTGCGGCAAAAAGGTTCAAATATTCAACCACGGGCCGCATCCGACGTTGCGCAATTTCGGCTCGCTTTTAGCGATAGTTTCGGCTCTATTTGCGTCCAATCCTCATCGGGTTGACACGCCAACAGGCGTTGTTAACGTCCACGCCTTTATGAGATTCCCGCTCGCACTAACATCCAAGATTGCTGCCTATATTATCGGGCACAAAGTGCGTGGCACGAAGAAG
>JAJPJU010000185.1 GCA_021324035.1 Spartobacteria bacterium
CGGGCCGACGTTGCGATCGAACTCGTAGTTGCTGTTCAGATAGTCGATCACTTCCGGCATCGCTTCAGAGTAAGGGATACGATCGTGCAACGCAGCGTCGGGATATACGACCGCCCAACGCGGCTGCAACTGCTGGACCCGGGCAATAAGCTGGTGGCGTTGATCGCGGGTCACAGCGAAAATCGCGAGCGGAAATTGGGTCGCTTGGGGACGATCGGCGAGAAAATAAAGCAGCGCTTCGCTTGGAAAGACCCAGATCGGTTCATCAACAGCGGTGCGCGATTGGATCGTAGTTGTAAGTTCTTCCAAATCAGTTGCGAATTGGTCAGGAAAAAGCGCTCCTCCGCCGCGAGCAAGGTTGAGAGCTCGCCCGCGGGGCGGTTCGAACAACGAACCGACGTCGTCGCGCGCCGTGCTACTCCACGGTATTAGAGCGGCGACTCCAATGACGCAGCCGATCACCGCCGGTATTCGATGGGTTGCAGCGCGGAATGCGAACCAGGCGTCTTCGAATAAAATGGTGAGCAAAATCAGCGCAGGCGGGGCGACGAATGGCAAATGAATGTCGTCCGGGCGCGATACCGCAGCGCTGAATAGCACGCCTCCAAACACAACCAGCGCAACTTCAGTAAAAGTCCGAGCGTCGCGCTGCCCGCGCAGCAGCTTTGTTCCGATCGAGAAGGCCGCTACTCCAATGACCGAAGGCACGAAGTAGGCCCGGAGTGACTCGGAAGTCCATTCAAGACGCGGGAAGATTAACGCACCGAATCCCAACAACCGCACCCTTGAAAACAGGGTCATGTTATCAATCGTCGGCTTCAAAGAAGCAGTGGTCGCCAAATATAGAATAGCGGGCAGCAAAACGAGCATCGTGCCCGCCATCGTCCAAACCAGACCAAAGCGTCGATTCTGGTGCGCGAGAAGCACAACCGCGAATGCCACGGCGCAACTGACACCGACTTCAGGGCTGTAAAGGAAGGTCGCTACTCCCAAAGCGCCGGCCGCGACGTACCACCCGCGATGTCGCCGATCCAGCGCGTGATTAAGCGCGGTGATGGCAGCCAGGCCAAACCCAACTCGTGATAGCGACCAACTCATCGCCGGCGCCGGCCCAATGCACAAAATTCCAACAATCAGCGCGCCGGCTGCGGCTGCCGTTCGCGTCCGAGTGACGCTGCGTAACAGCCAATACGTCGCCAGCAACGCAACCGCGTTCAATCCGAAGATCCACTGCCGCCAGAGACCAAGCGAAGGTCGAAACACACAGAATAACGCTGCAACGAGCCAAACCGATAAAGGTCCATATAAACAAAATGTGTCCCGCGAAAGTGCGCCACCTCGCAGCACGGTGTTGACCCACGCGAGCATTTCGCCTTCTTCCGACAACGCGGACCACGCGGTCACGGTTGCGGCCCGACCGTTCCAGATTCTGCCAAACAACCCGAACGCAATCAGGGTAGCGAGCGCCAGTTCAACTCCTGTCATGCCTGCCGCTTTCACGATCGGCAGCGGTACCGGTGAAGCGATTCGGCCAGCGCGCACCGCCCAAAATGTCCAGATTCCCAAACTACAAATGACACCTGCAGTCATCCCGATCGCGTAGGCACGCGAATCCGCCGCTTTGGAGTGCCCGGCCACAATCGTCTCGCTGAGAATTCCGAGTGACCGCGCCAGATCAACGTCACCCGTCGGAGCGGGGAGAAAATGAATAATTATCCACGCGAGTCCTGCCCCGACCAAAAGAGCGAACGCCGCAATCCACAAACTCGCCTTCAAATCGCAAGCGGCGCTGATTTTTGCCTGAATGGAGCTCAACCCTGGCATTAGATCGGGTCAGCCGGCAGCACGCTTTTGCCTGCGGAATCTTCGCACCAGGGCGTGAACGGAACGGTCTCGCGGGTAAACAGCTCCATGCAGACATTGTGGCCTTTGCACGGCGGAGTCTGGGTCACGTGCAAACAAGGCGAGCAGATTGGCGGCCGATAATAAACCAGATCGACATGATCAACGATTGATTCGAGGAGGGTGGTCGGGTCGGTGGGTCCGAAAAAGGTGATCGTCGGAATCGCGAGCGCGCGCGCCGCATGCAGCAATGCGGAATCGATCCCGATGAATTGTCGTGCTCCGGCGATCCAGGCGAATGATTCTTCGAGCGAAAGCTGGCCGCAGCGATTTTCGTAGCTGAACTCGGGAATGGATTCGCGCACCGCGGCCGCCACTTGTTCCGCAACCTGCGCATCGGAATCGGTCCCGAGAAAAACCCAATGGCGCGCGCGGATCTCGGCTTGATGTATGCGCGCAAACTCGCGCCACTCCGGAAGGGGCAGAAGGCGCACCGAGGCAAAATCGGAGCAGCCTGCGCCGACTGCGATGTAATCATGGTGACTTCGGACCGGACTAATTCGCGAGAGCAAGTGCGCGCGCACCTCTTCGCGTAAAGCGCTTGGAGCGCCTAACAAATGCGCGGTTGCGGCATAGAAATGAAAGACGCCGCGGGCGCGGTTAAAGAAAACGAGATGCGTGAGCACGTTGCGTCGCCAGTAGGTGCTCGCAACGTAAAATCCGATTCGATTCCGCGCCAAGGTGAGAAGCGAGAAAACCGTGGTCAGCTGCGAGTAAACTTCAAGGTCAACGACAGTATCAACGCGGCGAAAAATCAGACCGCACAGAATTTGCGCCGCGCTTGCCAGCAGGGCAAACGTTCCGGCCCGATCGTTCATCACTTCGACCCGATCGAAAATGCCCATCAACTTCGCGAACGGCGCCACCGGGGAACCGCAAACCAGGGTTAGCGTCAGATCCGGAAAACGGCGACGCACTCCAAGCAATGCGGGCAACGCGATCAGCAGGCTACCGCCGCCCATTAGCTTAATGAACACAATTTCACCTTGCGGACGGGTCGTGTGATCTCGCCTGAGGATCTTACCAGCGAGTAGAACAAAGGGTCGGAGCGCCAGGAGCACGGGCGGCCCCATGATGCGGTCGATCCGTTGCTTGTCCTCAACCGTCATCGCGTTGCAAGAGCAACCCCATCTCTCCAATATTAAACCAGACGCGAGGGGCAAGGCTGGGTTCCGGTCTTGCCTCCGCCGGCACGCGCGCAAGCAAACGCAAGTGGCTCAAAACCATACCGAGGGAGATCAATTTTACTGGCCGAAATTCCCGGGCCAGTCGAAAACCCGCGCGCGAAAAAATGCTGACGATGCCGCTGCGCGAGTAGTGAACAGAATGATCGGCCACTTCGTGGATCCAGAATCGCCCCATTATTTTTCGGCTTAGCGAATCGACATTTGGCGCGACGAGCAATATCCGAGCGCGAGAAGATGAATGGCCAAGCATCCACTGTGCGAGCTGATTGGGATTGGGCACATGCTCGAAACTATCCTGCAGAAGCCACAAGTCGACCGTCCGCGGCAAATTGGGAAGCGGATCGACGCCGAATAAATGGTCAATCGGAATGCCAAGGGAATGCGCATGTTCGAGATTGGCCGGCACCGGTTCGATGCCATACACATTGGCTCCTCGAGATTGCAGCGCAGCTAGACAGAACGCGCCCCCGAATCCTATCTCGCAGACTACTGCTCCGGTAACATTGATCCGCAGATGATCGAGCCAACGACTCAAGGTGCGCACTTTGCACTCCCCGACTATCGGATCATGATGACCTCGCGCCGCAGGATATTCATCGCTGTAGATGACAGCCCAGAGTTGGCCGCTTCGAACGCGTGTGCCGCATTTGGAACAAGTGAACCATTTCGTGTCCTCTGAGGGCATCGCGATTTCTGGATGACATGGAAATTTCTGATTCAGCTTGATCCTCGGTTCGATCGCGAGAGCCATTGATTCTTAGGAAATTATCCGGCTGGAACCGTGATTACAACGTTTGTGCTCTTTACTCAATCCGACGTGCGAGCCTTGAGCGGTGTTCGATGAGATCTAACTCTTCCTGTTTCCTGGCTGGCGAACTTGTCTCAGCGATGTAAAGGAACCCTTGTGAAGACTGCTCCGCAAAAGCTTCATTTCATCGGAATCAGCGGCACCGCCATGGGATCCGTCGCCGCGGCGCTGCGGGAACGCGGATTCAAAGTCACGGGCTCGGACGAAAACGTTTATCCGCCGATGTCCACGTTTCTCGAGGAAAACGGAATCAAAGTGCGTCAGGGTTATTCCAAAGAAAATATCCCGAACGACGCCGACGTGGTGGTGATCGGCAATGCGATGAAGCGGGGCAATCCCGAAGTGGAAGCGGTGCTGAACCGAAAGCTTTTTTACCTTTCGCTGCCGGAAGTTCTGAAAAATTATTTCCTTCGCGGCAAACACAATCTGGTGGTGACCGGCACGCATGGGAAAACCACCACTACAGC
>JAJPJU010000042.1 GCA_021324035.1 Spartobacteria bacterium
ACTTTTTCGAATGGATGGTTCGCCTTGATCTCCTTTTTCATCTCGGCTTCGATCTTTTCGAAGTCCTCCGGTGAGATGCGATGGGGGAGATCGACATCGTAATAAAAGCCGTTTTCGACCGGCGGACCGGCGGCGAACTGCGCTTCGGGCCAGATTTTCAAAATAGCCGTCGCCAGAACGTGTGAGGCCGAATGCCGGAGACGCTCGATGTTCGTCATCTGGGCGCGCTGCTCGAGGGTTTTGCGGTCGTCGTTCACAGAAATAGTGAGAGATTCCTCGACTTCGCTCGGAATGACAAAGGTTCGTTCATGAAAGGCGGTAGAAAATAACCACGAAGACCAGGAAGACCACGAAGAAATTTGTCGACGAAAATGGGAACCGCCGTGCGTATAGATATAAGAATGAGACAAGTTTCGGGGCTTCTAATCCTGGCCGTTCTGGCGACCACCGGTTGCCAGAAACACACGGAATCCAGTTCCCAATTCGCGACCGAGCGACAAAAGATGGTGCAGGAGCAGCTCCGGCCGCGCGGGATCAAGGATGAGCGTGTCCTCGCGGCGATGGCGAAAGTGCCGCGAGAGGAATTCGTCGCGGAAAATGTGCGTGACAAAAGTTATTCCGACAGCGCGCTGCCGATCGGACAAAACCAAACGATTTCGCAGCCATTTATCGTCGCCTTGATGACCGAACAATTGCGCTTGCAGCCGACGGATCGCGTGTTGGAGATTGGCACGGGTTCCGGTTATCAAGCAGCGGTCCTGGCGGAGCTGGTCAAAGATGTTTACTCCATCGAGATCCTCGAACCGATGGCGAAGGACGCGTCGTCCAGACTGGCCCGACTCGGTTACAGCAACGCGCATGTGAAGGCCGGCGACGGTTATCAAGGGTGGCCGGAGGTGGCGCCGTTCGACGCAATCATCGTGACTTGCGCGCCTGACAAAGTTCCGCAGCCGCTGACGCAGCAACTCAAGGAAAACGGTCGAATGATCGTGCCGGTCGGGACGGGATTGGACCAACAACTCTACTTACTGGAGAAGAAAAGCGGTCAGCTCGCGCAAACCGCAATTCTGCCGGTGCGATTCGTTCCGATGGTTGGCGAGGTCACTAAGAAAAGTGACAAGTGATGTGGGCGCTACTTTTTGATTTCTGCTAATTTTTTCAGGTCCACCTTTTTGATCCACTCCTGAAGCTCCTTCGGCTCCTGATTGTGCAATTCGACGGTGACGAAGTAGCGCTTCGCGAGCATGACCCAGAGTGTCGCCTGTTTTTGGTCTTTGTCGTACGCTTCAAAGCCTGCATTACCGTCAATTTTAACCGATTTACTGTAACCTTCGGGTGTCTCACTGTTTTGATTCCAGCCGTTCGTCGTCGCCTCCACGTAGTCAGGATTTGCCACCGAATCCAAAATGCTGATGGAGGCGGTGGGGGCGTCGGCGCCTTCGCCTTTCGAATAATCGCGATGGACGTTGGTGATTTTGAAGCCGCCGACGTCGTCACTCGAACCTTCGGGTTTCTCGGCGGTCCAACCGGCCGGCGGCTCGGGCAGGATCGGGATCAACTTCGCCGGATCGACCACGTCCGGGATGAGGTTCGGCTCGTTTTGCGCGCGCAGGCCAGCGGCGGTAAGGCCGAGCGCCAGGGTGATGATACAGACGACCGCCTTCATAACGGTAAGCTACTCGATTGACTTTGCTGCGATGCTTTGTCAAGAGGCGATCGATGAGACGAAGGTCGCATATTGCGATTGTGGTCTCGATCGCGGCTATCGGCGTCCGGTTGATCGCGATCAATCAACCATTCATCGGCGACTGGAGCTGGCGCCAAAGCGACGTGGCAGCGATTGCCCGAAATTACCTTCTTGGAGGTTTTCACTTCGCGCGGCCGCAAATCGATTGGGCGGGAGACCAACCGGGCTATGTGGGCACGGAGTTTCCGATTCTGCCGTTCGTTGCCGCGCTGTGTTACAAGGCCGTAGGCGTCCATGAATGGGTTGGACGAGTTCAGGGGGTGATTTTCTTCGCGGTTTCGCTGCCTTTTTTCTTTTTGTTGGTTCGAGAAATTCTCGGAGTGCGAGGCGCAATCTGGGCCTTGGTCTTCTACGGTGTTGCGCCGCTCGGAGTTATGACCAGCCGATGTTTCATCCCCGATACGCCATCGCTGACTCTTTCGATTGTGGGGCTTTATTTTTTTGCCCGTTGGATTGAATCCGAATCGGAACCCCGATCAGGTTCAGCGGAATTTTTTCTGGCCGCGATCGCAATTTCATTATCGATCTTGATTAAACTGCCGAGCGCAATCATCGGCGCTCCGCTCGCATGCCTCTCATTTCAGCGTTTCAATGTTTCAGCGTTTCGCAATTTAAGATTGTGGCTTTTCGCAGCGATCGCACTTCTCCCGGCCGCGATCTGGTATTGGCATGCCTATCAGATCTCGCTGAATTTCTACCCGTATCATTTCTTTGGCGCCGGCGGGGTGAAGATCATGCCATTCGCGTGGTACTGGAGAATTGCGAAGGAAATTCCAATGCTCGTCCTGACTCCAATCTGCTTTGGATTGTTTGTGATCGGGCTGTTCACAACATGGCGAAACGAACAACAACGGCATCGTGCGCAACCGTTTTACTGGTGGCTGGCGGCGATGATCCTGTTCGTCATCGTGGTGGGTTACGGAAATCGACATCCGTGGTATCGCTTGCCCCTGGTGCCGATCGCTGCCGTTTTCGCGGGTTCGGGATGTGAATTGATCGCGGCGCGAATACGGAACCTCGCGCTTCGGGTCGTTGGTTCGATCGTTGTAGTCGCATCGTTGGTTTTCTTGTCGTTCGCCTCCCTGCGCGGTCTGTACAAACCGGCGACCGCTTCGCTTTGGGAAGCCGGTTTGACGCTCAAAAAGATTACGTCACCCGACGCCTTGATTGCTGCGGCGGACAATGGTGATCCGACGGTTTTCTATTACGGCGAACGGAAGGGTTGGCACCTTCTCCAGAAGAACGGGATATACTATGGCGACCCCGCTGACGGCGAGTCGGCGATTTCGAATCTGCGCGAATTGCGAGAGAAGGGTGCAAATTATCTCGTGCTCAGCTCGAACACGATGTGGTTGCTGGATTTGTATCCCGACTTTAGAGAATATGTGCAGGCGAATTCGACGCTGATTTCCGCTACTTCCCAATTCGAAATTTACCGGCTGAATCCAATTTCAAAATGAGCAAACCACAATTTTCGATGCGGCCCGCCACGGTTGCGGATGTTCCGACTATTCTCGAATTAATCAAAGCGCTTGCGACTTACGAACGAGCTCCGGACGAAGTGGTCGCAACTGAAGCAGGACTCGCCCAGGTTTTGTTCGGGAAAAAACCGGCTGCGGAAGTTTTGCTCGCGTTCGAGAACGAGCGAGCGGTCGGTTTCGCGCTGTTCTTTCACAATTTTTCGACCTGGCTGGGACGACCAGGACTCTATCTCGAGGATTTGTTTGTGAGGCCGGAAGACCGCGGCAAGGGTTACGGCCGCGCGCTGCTGGTTGAATTGGCAAAAATTGCGCGGGATCGCGGCTGCGGCCGGCTCGAATGGGCTGTTCTCGATTGGAACGAGCCGGCGATTAAGTTTTATCGCAAACTCGGCGCCAAACCGATGCACGAGTGGACGGTGTTTCGTCTAACCGGCGACGAAATCGGACAACTCGCCGATTCATCCAATTAACCGAAACTCAGGCGCGCACCAGGCGGGCGATGAGATCTTCGCTCGCCACAAAACCAATCAGATTTCGTTTCTGATCGACCACGGCGGCCAAGCCGAGCCGCGCCGCCCTCAGGCGATGAATCGCGCGGCCAGCCGGCTCGTTGTCCTGAACGGTAACCATGCGCCGCAAATAGCGGGCGATCGAGTTGGAGCGTTCTTTGTCGAGAAGAATGTCGAACACGTTGATGAGGCCGATCGCGTCGCCTTTGGAATCAATGACTGGCAAACGATCGAATCCACTCCAACGGCTTAACTCAATCGCGTCATCGATTGTGGAATCCGATGTCAGGCTTTCGATTTTTGATAACGGTTGCATTACATCCCGGGCGGTGACGTTTTGGAAATCGACCACGTTATGAATCATCGCTCGCTCGGTGGCGGTGATCGATCCTTCGCGTTCGCTTTGGGTGGTGATTTGTTTCAGCTCGTCGCGCGCAGCGAATAATCTCGCTCTCTTTTTTGCCGGCGGCGGAAGAAGCAATCGTCCGATCTGTTTGCCGATGGTGAGAATTGGCCACAACAGAGTCACGCTCAGTTCAAGGGGCCGCGATAACCCTGCCAGCGCGCGAAATGGAAATCTGCGAAACAGCGATTTCGGCAAAACGCCGAGCACGAACAGGTAAATTGGTGTTGCTACGATTACTGTGAAAATGAATCCGGCGCCGCCGAATCGCAAAACCAACTGTCGTGCCAGCAGAATCAAGGCAACAATGTCGACGAAGTTGGTAATCAACAGCACGGTTACGAGCGTCCGTTCCGGAGACTTGAGCAAACGATCGAGCCGGACAGCCGCCGGCAAATTCCGTTTAAGGTTGTGCCGGAGCCGCACCGGATCGATCGACATGAGTCCGGCTTCGATGCCGTTGAACAAAAACGAAATCACCCAACAGCCAAAAATGATCCAGAGATCTTTCATGCCGCGGCGGTGCCGGTTTCATCTTCGACACATGTCGTTTTTTCCAGAACTAACTCCTTGATCCGTTTCCGGCTGGTTCGTCTAACAGTGATTGTCAGTCGCGGCAGTTCCACCCGGGTCCCTTCCGGCGGCAATTGTCCGAGCTGGTTGAAAATGAGACCGCCGATGGTGTCGATCCCGTCGGCCTTCAATTCAAAGCCAAGATATTCGCGAAGATCATCGAGACGGGCCTGCCCGCTGACCAGAAATTTCCCGTTCTCGAGCGGTTCGATGTAGAGATCAACATCGCCTCCGGACGGCGCGGCATCGCTCAAGATTTCCTCCACGATGTCGGTCATGGTGATCATGCCTTCGGTGCCGCCAAATTCGTCGACGACCACGGCCATTCCTTGCGGGCGAGTGAGAAAGAGTTTGAGCAAATCGAGCGCGCGCATCGTTTCGGGGACGAAAGATGGCGGAAGCAGCGATTCGGTGTAGTGCTCGGACGGCTCGAGGAGAAACCGTTTCACGTCGATGATTCCGACAATGTTGTCCGGCGTATCGGCATAAACCGGCACGAGGCGATATCGACGCTCCTTCAACTGCGCGATTGCCTGCTCGTTAGTGAGATCGTCGGCCAAAGCGAAACTGTCGACACGCGGAGTCATGCAATCTTTCGCCGTTTTGTCGCCCATTTTGATGATTTCCTGGATCATCTCTCCTTCGGCTTCGTGGAGGGTTCCTTCCTCTTCGCCGATTTCCACCAGTGCTTCGAGTTCCTGATCGCTCAACCGCGCTCGCGTTCGCAGCCGCGACGGCGTGATGAGATCGACGATTGCCGCGCTGGCGTTCTCCAGTGCGCTGCCGAAACGATCGAGAAGTCGCACCGACGCCTGAAGGGTGAACGCGCCAATCGTTGAAAGCCGGTAAGGCGCCGAAAGTGCGAGCAACTTCGGGATCAAATCGCACAGCAATACCACGACCGCGAAGATCATGATGGCGGCCAGCCATTGCGGGATGTGTTCGTGGGGCGGCCCGCGCCATAACAAGAACAAACAGAGAACAACCAGTGGCACTTTGACCAGCGCATCGCCAAGGAGAAGCCCGTTCAGGACCCGGCGCGGCTTGTCGCGAAAAAGCTGAACGAATTTCGTGAGCGCGGGATGATTTGCCTCGAGACGGCGAAGTTGATGCGGCCGCAGCGAAAATAGCCCGGTTTCGAGGCCCGAAAACAGCGCCGAAAAGAATATCAATCCCACGATAATGGCGAGAGTGACCGCCAGCTCGAGTGGCGTCATTCCTGTCTGCGGCGCCGAATATTGTCGGGGCCCTCCGGAAAAGTCGGTTTGCCCATCATCTGCGGCACGGTGAAATTAAGCCCTCCATGAGCAAAGGCGAGAGGATTTCGCAGTTTGTGCGCGAGCTCGAAGGCGACGATGTCGATCCTTCGGGCGACGTGGCGAGTCATCCGTTTTATCGCGCTTTTTTTCGCTGCTGGAACGAACAGCGTTATTACGAGGCGCACGACGTTTTGGAGCAGGTTTGGCTCAATCGGGACAGCGAC
>JAJPJU010000134.1 GCA_021324035.1 Spartobacteria bacterium
CGAGGGCATCGATATTCGCCCCATGTATCGCGATGAAAACGGCGAACCACGGGACGAAGTTCGCGCCATTGCTGACGGAAAAGTTGTCTACACCAGTCTGGTTGCCGGCTATTCGAACTACGGAAAGTACATCGTAATCGAGCACGATTGGGACGGCTCGCCCTATTACAGCTTGTACGGCCACCTGAGCAAGATCGACATCCATATGGGCGACTCGGTGCAGCGCGGCCAACACATCGCGGTAATGGGTTACACCGGCGCCGGAATCAATCGCGAACGGGCCCACGTGCACCTGGAATTGAATCTGATTCTCAATCACAAGTTCGAAGGCTGGTATGCAGCCACTCACTCAAACGATCCCAACCACCACGGAATTTATAACGGGATCAATCTCGCGGGTTTGGATATTGCGAAACTTTATCTCCAACTGCATGAGAATTCAGCGCTCACAATTCCGCAGTTCATCAGTCACGAAGAAGTCTTCTACAAAGTCGCGTTTCCGCGCTCGCGGCATTTCGAGTTGCCGAAACTTTATCCATGGATGGCAGGGGGAAACGCCGGCGCCGATCCGCACTCCTGGGAGGTTTCGTTCGCCCGAAGTGGCCTGCCGCTGCGAATCGAACCCAGCGATCGCAAGATAAAGGAACCGGAAGTCGTTTTCGTAAAACCCAGCTCGCTCAATGCCTCGTATTTGACGAACGGAGTTGCAACCGGCCCGCCTTCACACGCGCATCTTACCGACTTCGGAACCCAAATGATGCGTTTGCTCATCTGGCCGGACTGAAAGGCTGCCCTCAGTGGGTATCTTTGGGTTGCGTTTGTTCAATTTGCCGAAGCGCGTTGATCTCTTTCTGTCCTTCTGCGAACAAATCCGCGTATTTTCCTTTCGCACTTGCCGGCGACCTTGAGTCCCAGTCGATCACTCGCACGCCATCGTAACAGATGAGATAAAAGCGAATGTGCCCGGATTTAGGGTACGGGAAATCCTGGGTGGGAATGCTGTCCGAATAATACTTTTCGGCAAGCTTCACGAAGGCCTTGGCCGCGTCACGAACGTTGCCGTACTTGCTTCCTCCCAGTAATCCAAAGTTTCCGGTCGTGTAAATACTTCCGTCGCCTTCCCGCGACCCCATCACGCTCATGACCGTGTCCTGGAGCGGCCAATCCATGACGATCGCCTCGACGTGCGGATATTCCTGCGTCGGCGTGAGGTTCATCTTTGAGGGAGGCGTAGTTAACACCTTCAATCTAATTTCCCGCATCACGTCCGCCGGCGTTTTTTTGGGCGGCTCGGTCTGCGATCTGAGAGAAAATGACGCGAGCAACAGAATGATCAGAACGAGGCTTGTGCGCATGATGAAGCTTAACATGATGTCGGTTGATGTTGCGCCACTGCAACCGCATGCGGAACCGCGCCGGTGATAAATCCAAGACACTCAACGGCGCCGCTCGGCTTCCCGGGCAGTGCGATCACCAGCGAATCGTCCACTACGGCAGCCAGATTGCGGGACAGAATCGCGTTCGGCGTGATCTTCATCGATTCCGCTCGCATGATTTCGCCGAACCCGGGCAATTCGACGCGCATGATCCCGCGAATCGCTTCCGGGGTGATATCACGTGGTCCGATTCCAGTTCCACCGGTGGTCAGAATTAGACCGCAACCTTGTTTCGAAAATGAACGCACTGTGTCCTGGATCTCCGTCGATTCATCCGGGATCACGGCTTCGCACAGAATCTGCCAGCCGTTTTGCTGAGCAGCTTCCTTGAGGGCGGGCCCGCCGAGATCTTTGTAATCCCCCGCGCTCGCGCGATCTGAAATTGTGACAATGCCGCAAACGATCTGCATCGAGGAAAAATATCTAAGGAACGCAGGAAAGCATGAAGAAGATTTAGGAATCTCCCGCGTTCCTGTTTTCCTTAGCGACGGCTGTTTTGGTCTTCTTGATCAATCGCACGTCGTCAATCTGCATCTCCTTATCGACCGCCTTGCACATGTCGTAAATCGTGAGGAGAGCAACGGTGACCCCGGTAAGCGCTTCCATTTCAACGCCGGTTTGGGCCACAGTCCGCGCAGTGCAGGTCACTTCCGTTCCATCGCGAATTGCCGAGATATCGATCTTCACCTCGCTCAGAGGAAGGGTGTGGCAAAGCGGAATGAGTTGGGCGGTTTGCTTCGCGGCCTGAATTCCGGCCACACGCGCGGTCGCAAACACGTTCCCCTTCCCGATTCGGTCCTTGGAAATCAAATCGAGCGTCTTTCGCTGAAGCTTGATCTTTCCCTTCGCGATCGCCGTCCGCGCGCTCACTGGTTTCGCTGAGACATCAACCATCTGCGCTTTGCCATCGGCCCCAATGTGAGTCAGTCGCTTCATCACTTGTCACTGGTCACGCGTCACTTGTCACTGCCGATCATCCGCCAATCGCGACCATTTTGCGATCCGGCTGATAATTGTTTCGAAAATCGTGCTGCTCCGGTTTCCGATCGACCACATCGATAAAAAACTGTCGCAGCTCGTCGTCGGACGCGCCGGCGCGAAGCGGCTTCAGGATATCGAACTCGAGGAAGCTGCCCAGACATGGGCGCAATTTTCCATCACAAGTCAGTCGCAACTTGTTGCAGTTCTCGCAAAAATGAAGGTTCGTCATCGCGCCAATAAAACCGATGCGCTGACTGCGACCGGAAATCTGATAATAAGTTGCCGGGCCGTTGGTGCGAAAGGATTGCTCCGGGATTAGCGCACCATAGCGCGATTCGATCATTCGTTTCGCTTCGGCCATTGGCAGAAAATTCTCCTCGGTTAAAACCTCGGTCGTACTGACCGGCATCAACTCGATGAATCGCAGCATCAGATTACGCGCACCCGCGAATTCGATCAGCGGAATTAATTGATCTTCATTTCGACCACGCATGAGCACTGCGTTCAGCTTGATTTGATCGAACCGCGCCGCGATCGCGGCGTCGATTCCGGCCAGGACCTGCGAATGAAAATCGCGCCCCGTAATTTGCGCGTAAAAATCGCGGTCCAAAGTATCAAGCGAGATGTTGATCGAGTGAACGCCGGCCGCGCGCAAAGCGGACGCCATTGTTTCGCCCGCAATTTCGTGGGTTAACAACGTACCATTCGTCGAAATGCCGAGACTGGTGATTCCCGAAATCCTCGGAATTTCTCGAACGAAGCTAACAACATCGCGGCGGGTTAATGGTTCGCCACCCGTCACACGCACCTTGGTGACTCCAAGGCCGGCCGCGATCCGAATGAGACGCAGCATTTCTTCGTAACTCAAAATATCCTCCCGCGGCAACCATTCCTGAAGTTCACGCGGCATGCAGTAGCTGCAACGCTCGTTGCATCGATCAGTGATCGAGACGCGCAAGTACGAAATCCGATGGCCGAAACGGTCCTCCATTTTTCTCCGATGCAACGTTACGGTTTTCCTGGGGTTCAATCAAGGAGCGGGCGGATTGACGGAGAATGCCGCGGCTGTATCATTTTCTATGAAGACGATTTCGAAGGCTTTTCTTTTGGGTTTGGCGCTTGCCGGATTCGGCCTAACAAGTTGCGAAACACTCGATAACCGGATTTCCGAACATCCCGACATGTTCAATTCGCTTTCGCCGCGCGACCAGGCCCTGGTCCGGCAGGGACAAATTCGATCGGGCATGTCGACGAATGCAGTTTGGCTGGCTTGGGGCTCGCCTTCGGCCAAAACCACCGGAGAGATGCGTGGCCGTCCGACCGAGACCTGGATTTATACTGAAAACCGTTATGCGCCGTACGGCTCAGCCTACTACCCGTACTACGGATACGGGCCGTATTGGGGCGGCGGCTTCGGATTTGGTGTCGGCGTCACCCGTTTCCATCATCACCACGGTTTCGCCTTCTTCGGCGATCCATTCTACGATCCGTTTTACTATTCCTACATTCCGCCGACGATCGAGATTCCGTATCGGGTCGCTACTTTTGTGAACGGACGCGTCATGTCGTTCCAATATCTTAAGCCGCAATAAATTGCAGACCGCCTCTGCTTGCTGCGCCGTAGCGTAGCGAACGCGGGCCAGACAGCATTTCCTGGATGGCGTCTTGATACAGGCGCCCCACGATTTTCCGCAGCGCAATTCACATTTTGCGCGCCTTTCCCAGACGTCGGATGTATCGTTTCCGGACATGGCTTACGCCTCATTCCGCGATTTTCTCACAACGCTGGAGAAAGCCGGCGAGCTTACCCGCGTCGGTGTTCCGGTCGACACTGAATTGCTGATTACCGAATGGGCGGATCGTGAAATGAAATCGCCAGGCGGGGGCAAAGCGTTGCTGTTCGAGCAGCCGGTCGTCGACGGAAAAGTTTCAAAATTTCCAGTTGCCATCAACACCATGGGATCGCGCAAGCGCATGGCCATGGCGCTGGGACGCGAAAGTATCGACGATATCGCCCAGGAAATTCAGCTGATCCTCAAAGCAAAGCCGCCAACAAGCTTGCGGGATGGATTCGCGCTTTTAAAACAGGGCATTCACTTGCTCCATGCGCGACCGAAAACGGTGCGCGAAGCGCCCTGCCAGGACGTGGTTCGGATCCTCGATCCCGGATCCGCGATGCTGGATGAAAAGAATCGAGCATCCAGTATCCAGCATCCAGAATCAGCCGGGTTCACCCTCCGTGATTTACCGATCCTCAAGTGTTGGCCAAAAGACGGCGGTCGTTTCATCACCTTGCCGCATGTGCATACCCGCGATCCCGAAACCGGAGCGCGCAATGTCGGTTGTTACCGGATGCAGATTTTCGACGAACGAACCACCGCAATGCACTGGCAGGTCCACAAAGTCGGCGCGCGTCATGGCAAACGATATTACGAACGCAACGAACGAATGCCGGTTGCGGTGACCCTTGGTGGGGATCCCGCATTATCGTTTGCCGCAACCGCCCCGTTGCCGGACGGGATCGATGAAATTTTGTTCGCCGGATTTTTGCGAAAGAAATCAATCGAAATGGTAAAATGCAAAACGGTTGATCTCGAAGTTCCCGCGGAAGCCGATTTCGTACTTGAAGGATACGTCCAGCCCGGAGAATCGCGGGCCGAAGGACCGTTCGGAGATCACACCGGCTATTACACCGCGATCGAAGATTATCCGGTCTTTCATCTAACAGCGATCACGCATCGCAAAGATGCCATTTATCCGACCACGATTGTCGGGATTCCGCCGATGGAAGATTTCTACATGGGCGACGCCAGCGTTCGGATTTTCCTGCCTGTCTTCAAAATGAATTTTCCGGAACTCGTGGACATGACGTTGCCGGCCGAAGGCGTGTTTCACAATCTTGTGTTCGTTAGCATTCGAAAGCAATACCCGTATCAGGCGTTCAAGGTCATGCACGGTTTGTGGGGCATGGGCCAAATGATGTTCAGCAAATACATCGTGGTCGTCGACGAAGACTGCGATGTCCACAACACCAGCGAAGTTCTGTTTCGTCTGTGCGCGAACACCGATCCCGAACGCGACACCAGCGTCATCAAAAATCCGAGCGACTCACTCGATCACGCGCCGAGCGAACAAAATATTGGATCGCACATGGGGTTCGACGCCACCCGTAAATTGCCGGGAGAAAACTATCGCCGCCAATGGCCGGAGCTTCTCAAGATGACCGACGAAGCGAAAAAGCTCGTGGACGAACTCCAAAAGAAAACGCGTTGATCCCGCGAACGAAACCAACGCGTTTGTGATGTTGAGATTTTAGACTACGGGCGCCGGAACAATTGGTTGGTATCGACGTCGCGGGTAAGTCCGCCAGGCGGCACGCCCCGCAAATCGTAAGAACGGCCAGTATAGGGGCTCAAGAACATCCCCGGTCGCCCGGTTGGCTTCGCATAGGGATAACCTCCTTCGGGCGGTGGACCGTATTGCCGGGCGCGATCTTCCTGGATCGCGTGTCCGATCAATGCCCCACTCGCGGCGCCGATTGCAGCACCGATGGCGGCACTTCGCGGACCACCACCGGCGAGACCGCCGATGATCGCACCGGCGCCGGCCCCGGCTGCCGCGCCCTGCCCGGTTGGGGTATCACACGAACTGAGGCCAAACGCGACGAGCGCGAACCCCGAAACAATTGAAAAGAGTTTTCTGGTCATATTGATCCCTTCGTCAGGCGATTGAACCGCGCAAGCGAAATAATGTTTCGCTGCGAACCCAATTCGATTCCTGTCTGCGGAATTACGGCTTCTTGAAGAGCTTTTTGGCGCCTTCGTCGAGAATCAACGTCCCATGGCCCAGGTGCCGGCAATCATAGACCCGGGAAGAGTACGGGCTTTGCACGAAACCCGAAGCGGTCGCCGAGTGCGTATTCGCATTGATTCCCACGGGATAATCCTTACCCGCGGGCATCGGATACTTCTTGGCGGCGTCTTCGGGCGAAACTACCACGGCCGGCTCGGCCTCACCCAAGGCATAAACTTTGGTAAGCGGAGCAACGGTCAACGAGGTAACAATCAATGCTGACAACAACGCTAAATACTTTTTCATATAATAATTACGGATTCGATGGCTCAGACGGATTCGGCTTTCCGCTCATTCACAACAATTTAAGCAGTTGCCCGGTAATCCGGCCGGCCTTTTCCAATTTGTTCAATTTGTATTCTTTTTCAAAGACGCGGAACTTGTCCAGCTCCATTCGGCGCAACAAACCGCGGTAAATCGACGCCATTATTTCGGCAGCGACCATCGACTTCCGGTCTTCTTTTGGCAAAACCTGCCCGGCCCGGGAAAAGAATTGCCGGGCGCGGCCGGCTTCGAACTCCATCAGTTGCACGAACCGATCGTTGTACTGCCGGTCGCGCAATTCCTTTTCTGAATAACCGAATCGAGCCAAATCTTCCTGCGGCAGATAAATTCGCCCGGCTTGCAGGTCCTTTCCAACGTCGCGGATGATGTTGGTGGTTTGGAGGGCAAGGCCGAGCTCGATGGCGTACTCTTTGCAGGCTGGATTGCGGTAACCGAAGATCTCGATACTCACCAGGCCGACCGCGCTGGCCACTCGATAACAATAGAGACGCAGCTCGTCGAATGTCACATAACGTTGGATCCTCAGATCCATTTCCACACCGGTGATAATTTCCTCCAGCATCTCCGGCCTGATCGGGTATCTCTTCATTAGCTCCCGGACTCCGCTCGCAATCTCGGACTCTCCAGGCTCAGACGCTCGCAGCCATTCCCGCCACTTGTCTAACCGGCGTTGTTTCTCTTCCGCGTCGAGATCGGCCGAGTCCGCGATGTCGTCGATCACACGGCAAAACGCATAAAACGTTGTGATATCCCGTCGCTGTTCCGGGCCAAGAGAAACAAAGGCGAGCGCGAGATTCGATTTACTGGCGCGGGTGATCTTTGTCGCGTTCACGATTTCGATTGGTCGCTAATACTCAATCCAGGTTTGCTGGTAAACAGCGCGGGTCTCGCCCCGGCGAACCAGGCAGACCCACGATGCCAGCATCCAGCCGGTGACAAACCCGCGGACAAGAACAAAAATCGATTTCCACAAAATCATCGCGAGGTCGCGATCGGCAATCGCGCCGCGAACGATCGCATCCGCGGTAGTTAGAATAAAGAAGTTGATTCCGGCAATGAGAAGAAACCAGCCCACCTTGCTCAGATTATTCCGAACAAAATCACGGTGCACGCGGATCGCCTCCCGCAAGGTCTCGTTGTGCAGGGCCAGCGAAACCTGCACCGAACAGAACGCAATGATCAGTCCACACATTACGACTCGCTCGATCGGCAAATAATCGAGCACGTCGGGAATATTCATGAAATAGGCCAGCAACAGCGGCAATCGCACGATAAGAAAACTGATTAACGCGACGATACCGGCCCATTCCAAAACGTAACTGAACCGCCGCATGGCGAACCGGAAAAGCTCCCCTTCCTCAAAACTCAACCCCCGGATCCAGGCGAAGCACACCGCGATCAGATAGACCTGAATGTAAACGCCCAGCAAATATTCAAAAATAAACGCGAAGGCATCGATGCTCGCCGATACCTGAAGCAGCTCTGCTGCCGGAAGAAGGCCGCCCCACAAAGGCAACGCCCAGAAAACAATCGGTTTCAGCAACGCCGACACGGCGCTGAACAGGAGGATCAGGTAGAGAAGATAACCGAAAACGCGAAACCGTTTCTGCAACGCGCGGACCAGCGCGCCGTGGAGTCCGCGCCAGTTCATCAACATCAGCACCGCCGCGATTGCGGAAAGCGGATAAGTAGTCGTCGCGTTATCAAAAATTCCGGCGACGCCTTCCAATGCCGGCAAAGGCGCTTCCTGCCAAACCTCGGCGAAGGTGGGCCAATGCCACGAGCTCATCGAGGTCAGCTGGCTGGGATCGACGTCCGAGCTGCTTTGAATTGGCGTGAAAGTGGAAAATTGAAAAACGAAATAGGCGAAGCCGAGCACAACGAACGTCAGCCAGACCCGCCGGTATCGAAGCAAACACCGAAAACCGTCACGCAACGCGAGACGTACCGGATTGAACAGCAGCACGATGACGTAGCCACAAAGGAATCCGAGCAGTGGGTAAAGCCGCGGCATGTCTTGGTACGATTCAGTAAGCGCGAATGCGCGGCAGAGCAAAACCTTCACCGTAAAGACGATTTGTTCTGTGCCATCAAATTCGAAACTCGAAATCCGAATTTCGGAACAAATCTGAAGCTCGAATATTAGAAAAGACGTTTTTTTCTGATTTCGAATTTCATCATTCGAATTTGTTTCGATATTCGAGCATTCGATTTTCGGATTTTGCCCCTGGTAACCGCCTGGAACTTGGAAGTTACCATTGTAGGCCGTCTCTGTGAGACGGCTCTCTCGGCGTCTGACACAGACGCCTTACAAATTCAGCGAATGAGTCCCCAGTGCGGAATGAACGGCCAGTACACGAGCAATCCGCGTCCGACGAGATTTTTTTCCGGGACCGGTCCCCAATAGCGGCTGTCGAAGCTGTTGTAACTGTTATCGCCCATTGCGTAATAGCTGTGCTCCGGCACCTGAAACGTTTTCGTCGGATCGGACAAATACTGCTGGCCGTGGCCGTAACCGCGATAACCGTTCTTCGCGCTCATGACGCGTTGAAAACCAAAGCCCTGGACGATGCCACCGTTCACATAGAGCGAAGGTGACTGGATCCGTAAATTGTCCCCCGGCAAACCGGCGAGCCTCTTAATATAGAAGGGCGCTCCGGTCTCCGGGTCTTCCGGGATCATTGGAATGTTTTTCGTCCGAAACACGAAAACGTCGCCCCGATGAGGTTTCACGAAGTTGTAACTGAACTTGTCGACAAAAACCTGGTCGCCGGTATCGACGGCGCCCCGGGCGATGACTTCGCCACGGCGATAACGGCTGCCGGGCAAGACCTTGAAGTCTCCTCGCAACTGATCGGGCGGACAGTAAACTAAAAAATGCTGTTGCCGGCAGATGATACGCGACCAGGTGAAGAAAAATAAAAATTTCTTCTGCTCGATTTGCAAAACCTGATCGTCCTCCTGCGAGACAACGTTGATGTAGTTGCGGCCCCGAAGAACAAATTCCGTGACTTGCTTCAAGAAATTCGGCGGCGTTGCATCCATCGGCCGGCCGATGATTCCGTTCAACGTTGGCTGCATGGATCCGGTTGGGATCTTGAAGGGCTGCAAAAAGTAGGAACGAATGCCGACCGC
>JAJPJU010000132.1 GCA_021324035.1 Spartobacteria bacterium
GTCTCATAAAAATAATCGCGAATCGCTTCGAGCATGACCAGGGTCACGGGCATCGTGGCGGCCGGGGAAATTTTTCCAGTCGAAGTTTTGATGAAATCGGCGCCTGCACGCATCGCGATCTCGCTGGCGACGCGAACATTGTCGTAAGTCTGGAGTTCGCCGGTTTCCAAAATCACTTTGAGATGGGCCTGGCCGCAGGCTTCCTTCACCGCCGCGATCTCGTCGAACACGCTATTGTGATCACCGGCCAGAAAATTCCCGCGATTAATCACCATGTCGATTTCATCGGCGCCATCACCGGCCGCACTCCGGACCTCCTGAAGTTTCAATCGCAATGGCATCAATCCGGTTGGAAACGCAGTGGCGACCGAAGCCACTTTCACGCGTGAGTTTCCAAGAAACTTTTTCGCGAACTTCACCATATTTGGATAAACACAGACTGCGGCGCAGGCGGGGACTTCGTAACGCGGATCGAGCGGCTGCATCGCTTTGCGACAGAGGAACACGATTTTTCCCGGCGTATCTTTTCCTTCGAGCGTTGTCAGGTCCATCATCGACACCGCGAGTTTCAAACCGGCGAGCTTGGCCGAAGTCTTGATGCTTCGTTTCGCGAACGCGGTGGCACGCTCTTCGGCCATGACCTGGTCGATTGTCGGCCAGGAAAAACGGCGTCCGCGCGCAGGCTGGGCGCGTTCTCCTCGATTATGGCGCAGGATCGATTTCATTGGCGAATCACATTGCGAGCCGAAAAATCTCGACAGGGGCGACCGCTTCCGTCCCTCAAACCGATTCATACTCTAAACCTGCCCGCTAAGGCAACGATGCAGACGCTGATTATTAATTCGTTTCTTGGAACTTCGGTGCCTTCGACGGGCAGTTTGATGATCGTCGCGGTGGTATCGCTTATTGGGCTGGCAGTTTCTCTGCGAATCAAACTTGGCTAAGCGTTCGTTCGCGCCCAAAGTCGATATGACTTTGTCGCAGCCCAGTCAAAAATCATTTTCGCCTGATGACTTCCAAAACCTTGCCCGGCAAACCGTATCCGCTCGGCGCGACCTGGACCGGGGACGGAGTCAATTTTGCCATCCTGTCGGAACACGCGACCGCGGTTGAGCTTTGTTTATTCGATAATCTCGACGCGCCGCGGGAGAGAATTCGGATTTCACTGCGCGAGCGGACCGATCAGGTGTGGCACGCGTTACTGCCGGATGTTCGCCCGGGGCAACTTTACGGCTTTCGCGTTTACGGCCCCTATGATCCCGCCCACGGTCTGCGATTCAACGATTCGAAGTTGTTGCTTGATCCTTATGCCAAATCGATCGCCGGCCGGATCAAATGGTCGGACGAAATGTTCAGCTACATCGTAGGCGATCCTAACGAAGATCTGAGCCGCGATTCGCGCGACAACGCCTGGGCGATGCAGAAATCGGTGGTGATCGATGACGGCTTTGATTGGGGCAGCGATAAAAAACCGGAAACGCCGTTTTCGGAGTCGGTGATTTACGAAGTGCACGTGAAGGGATTCACGAACCTTTGGCAGGAGATCCCGGAAAAATTACGCGGCACCTACGCGGGATTGGCAAATGAAAAAGCGATCCGGTATTTGAAGGACCTTGGCGTGACCGCTGTGGAGCTGTTGCCGGTTCATACTCATTTGAACGACAAGATCCTGTTTGATCGCGGCCTAACGAATTACTGGGGCTATAACTCGATCGGATTTTTTGCGCCGCAAGCCGGATACTCGAGCAATCGCGAGCCCGGGGCGGAAGTTACCGAATTCAAAGGAATGGTGCGCAATTTTCACGCCGCCGGCATCGAAGTCATTCTCGACGTCGTTTACAATCACACCGGCGAAGGAAATCAGCTCGGCCCGACGGTTTGTTTCCGCGGAGTCGATAATCCGGTGTATTACAAGCTGCTCGCCGACAATCCGCGTTTCTATTTGGATTACACCGGCACCGGAAACACCGTCGACACCCTGACTCCGCGCGCGTTGCAGTTGGTGATGGATAGTTTGCGTTATTGGGCCACCGAAATGCGAGTGGACGGATTTCGTTTCGATCTCGCGTCCGCGCTCGCGCGCGACGGGAGCGGCTTCAACAAGTTCCACGCCTTCTTCAAGATCATTCAGCAGGACCCGGTGCTGTCGCAGGTAAAGTTAATCGCGGAGCCGTGGGACGTTGGCGACGGCGGTTACCAGGTCGGCAACTTTCCGCTGCCGTGGTCGGAGTGGAATGGAAAATTTCGCGACGCGTTCCGAAGTTTTTGGAAAGGCGATGAGGGAAAAATTGGAGAAATCGCTTATCGATTGAGCGGTAGCCCGGATCTTTATCAGGACGACGGCCGCCTGCCTACTGCGAGCGTGAACATCCTCACGACGCATGACGGGTTCACCCTAAACGATCTCGTCACTTACAACGACAAGCACAACCAGGCCAACGGCGAGAACAATCAGGACGGCGATAATAACAATCAATCGTGGAACTGCGGCGCCGAGGGACCATCCGACAATCCCAAGATCAACGCTTTGCGGCGGAAACAGTGCCGGAACTTTTTGGTGACGCTATTTTTGTCGCAAGGCGTCCCAATGCTTTTGGGCGGCGACGAATTCGGCCGGACTCAAGACGGAAACAACAACGCATATTGCCAGGACAATGAGATCAGCTGGTTCAACTGGCAGAAGCGCGATGGCCAGCTGTTTGAATTCACCAAACGACTGATCGCGTTCCGCAAACAGCATCCGGTTTTTCGGCGACCGAAATTTTTGCAGGGAAAGCGCGTCCCGGGATCGGAACATAAGGACGTCATGTGGTTTAATCCCGGCGGAAATGAAATGACCGTCGAAGAGTGGACTTCGCCGTTCGTGCGCTGTCTTGGAATGCTTTTGGGCGGGGACGCCAACGATGTGTTGGACGCGCGCGGCGAAGTCGTGAGTGATGAGACGTCCCTGTTGCTGATCAACGCGCACTACGAACCGATTCCGTTCTTGCTTCCTGGCGAAGAAAATCTCGAGTGGCAACTGATTCTCGATACCGCGACCGAGGAAGGTTTTTTGGCCAAACCGAAAAAATTTCCCTCCGGTGAAGATGTTGATCTTCGCGACCGAAGCGCATGTTTGTTGCGGCTGACCGGAGGCGAACAACCGAAAGCGCGCACCGAATCATGGAGGAAACGTTTGTTCAAGTTCGCCGAAGTCAGCGCGGAAGAAGAACGGACCCATGCGTGAAAATTTTTTTGGACGCGTCCTTGTTCTTCGGAGCGAATCTATTATAGAGACAACAAGCGCAGTCTGAGGCGCGTAATTCGTTCAATGACACCGACATCGCTTGTCATCGTGGCCGACCGCGGAAGTTTAAAAGCTTATCAAGTGGGTGAAACGCCCACTCGCGGACCAAGTTTGAAATTGGTTCAAGCCTTCGATATCACCGATGCGCACGGCAAGCTGATTGACAAGCTGAGTGATCTTGCCGGGCGCTTTTCAGTCACGGAGACCGCGGGATCACACCGCGGCCAGGCTTCAATCGCGGAAAGCAAACTCCAAACTGAAACCGACCGGCGCATCAACAAGGAGCTGGCCGATCAGATCGCGAAGATCATTAACGGCAACGCCAGGGAAGGCTGGTCGTTTGCCGCGCCGTCCGAAATTCACGCCGCAATCGTCGACCTTTTGCCGGGCCGCATTCGGGATCGAATTGTCGAACACGTGAAATCCGATTTGGTGAAAGTGGAACCGGCCAAGCTAGCGAGTCACTTTCGCTCACTCAGACCGATATGAGAAGATGCGAGCGATCATCGAGTATCAAGCATCCAGTATCGAGAATCTTTCGGCCTTCGCGTTGAGCTTCCTTTAAGTCATTTCGTGAATTAGACTCCAACTACCATGCAATTGCCCGTTAACATCACTTATCGCGGCGTGGAAAAGTCAGACAAGATCGACGATCTAGTAATGACTCACGCTGCCCGACTCGACAAATTTTGCGATCATATCAACCGCTGCGATGTCGCGATCGAGCAAACAAACCATACTCATCAAAAGGGGAATCCTTACCGGTGCCGGATCGATGTGACGGTCCGGCCCCGTCATGAATTGGTGAGTGACGAAGAGCAAATGGACAACGGCTCGCACGAACCGCTCAACAAAGTGATCCACGACGCGTTCAAAACGATGGAGCGGCAGTTGCGCCACCTCGTCGAGAAACAGCGCCGCGAATAACACGGCGCTGTTAGCTGAATTGATTCTTTTGGGTTCCCGCGGTTACGGCGCGATCCGATCACACAAAGTGTCGGTGTGAAAAGCTATAAGGTCGCGCAACTTGTACCAACCGCCTTGCTGGTTCCGGCCCATTTGCGCAATGCTCGCAATGTTGCCCTTGCCGTAGTCGGCCCAGGAATTCCAACGTTGCACCGTTAGAAAAGTCCACGCGGCGCCTTCCATGTGTTGCAGGGTCACGCGGCCGGCTGACGAATCGGTCGCATCCGGTGGCTGGTTCAAGAATTTGTCGAGTGCTTCCCGCTGACCGGCGGCCGGCCGATAAATCGAGACAACGTAAGCCGCGGCTTTGGTTTTCGACGCATCATCGGCGCCCATTTGTTTTGCGAACTCTGTCCAGGATGGACCTGATGCGAACGTGTCGGTGTGGGCCGCATACATCGCCATTAGATTCGTTGCCGGCGCTGGGCGGTTCGCTTCGATCGTCGCTTTTGGGCCGAGATGCGTGATAACGCAGTAGTCCCAGGAATCTCCGTCTTCATGACGCAGAACAACAACGTGCCCCGGCGCACTCGCGTCCGGTGACGACTTTTTCATTTCTTCGCCGAGCTCTTTGGCTTTGCCCGTCGCAGCATTGGCAAAGTGAACGTGATAGAGATCTGTCCTTGTGCTGGCAGTACTGGCCGTTGCTGCCGGAGACGGACTTTGGGCGAAAGCGAAAGGCGCAAGCCCGATCGCAGCCAGGATTTGAATAGTGAATTTCATAGTGATCTTTCGTGTTGAAGTTAGAGGCTCGCCCGAGATCCGGGCGATTGCTCGGCGGGTCCGCAGCTGTGTCAAGCGCAGGGTGAGGCCCGATGAATACGGGGTCAACGTAAAAATTTCGCGCTCCACAGCTTAGGATGGCGACCGCCGTACCGCGGAAAGAAACGGCAAGAACCTCCACGGCACAAAATCGGACCAGTGAAAGCCAAGTTGTAGGTGGCCCATTTTCGTGGTCAGGCACATAAGTGTCGGCATGATCACGACACTTCATCCGACACCGGAAGTTTCGACGTCTGTGACTGGTCGAAAACCTTCGAAACGCAAAACGTTTTCAGTAATTAACCCGGCGACAGGCCAGCCCTTTGCCGAAGTTCCGGCCGGCAAAATTTCGGACCTCGATGCCGCGGTAGCAGCAGCGCGCGCGACGTTTTCGGTTTGGAGTGCAACTCCTGATAGGGAGCGTCAACGCCTGTTGCACGCCGTTGGCGACGCGCTGCAATCGAACATGGCCGCGCTGATGGAACTGGTAACCAAAGAAACCGGCAAACCATTGAAGGGTCTCAATGGAGTGGGTTCGGGGATGGAAGTGGGTGGGGCAATCGCCTGGACGCATGCAACCGCCGATCTCACTCTGCCGATCGAAATTATTCAGGACAACGACGAAGCCCGAGTCGAAGTGCATCGCAAACCGCTCGGAGTTGTCGGTTCGATTCCGCCGTGGAATTGGCCGCTGATGATTGCGATCTGGCACGTCATTCCTGCCTTGCGCGCGGGAAACACCGTTGTGATCAAACCTTCCTCGCTCACTCCGATTGCCACCGCGCGGTTTGTGGAATTAGCGAACGAAATTCTGCCGCCGAACGTGTTGAATATCGTCACCGCCACTTCGGATTCGCGCGTTGGATCCGCGATGGCCGGGCACCCCGGTATCGACAAACTGGTCTTTACCGGCTCGACCGCGACTGGCAAAAAAGTCATGCAGAACGCCGCCGGCAATTTAAAGCGTCTGACTCTCGAGCTTGGCGGCAACGACGCGGGCATCGTTCTTCCCGATGTCGATCCCAAAAAATTCGCGCGGAAAATATTCGGCGTTGGATTCCACAACAACGGTCAGACCTGCGCCTGCCTGAAGCGACTGTATGTGCACGAAACCATTTATGAAGAATTGTGCGCTCAGCTCGCTGAACTCGCGAAAAACGTCATTGTCGGCGACGGATTGGATCCTGAGACCGACCTCGGACCGTTGCAGAACAAAGCGCAATTGGATTACATCGAGGAGTTGGTCGTCGACGCCCGTTCTCACCACGGCCGAATCTTGGCGGGCGGCCATCCAATCAGGGTAGACGGATATTTCTTCAAGCCTACCATCATTGCGGACGTGACCGACGGAATTCGGGTTGTGGATGAAGAGCAGTTTGGGCCGGTTCTGCCAGTGATCGAATATTCGGACATCGACGATGCGATTCGTCGCGCTAACGCTAACTCGAATGGCCTCGGCGGATCGATTTGGTCGAACGACACCGAGAAAGCCGCCCAGTTAGCAATGCGATTGGAATGCGGAACCGCGTGGGTGAACGAACATGGCGCCCTTCAACCGAATGCGCCGTTCGGCGGCGTGAAACAATCGGGAATAGGTATCGAGTTCGGCCATTGGGGACTCGAGGAAAATACTTCGATTCAAACGGTCAAGATGATGAAACGCATTTAGGCAGGGCGACGCCTTTAGGGACCTGCTTTTTCGGACACCTGCACCAGTGATCAGGACGGCCCTTACTTGGGTCGGGACCCGGCTTAGGCCGGCGCGCCGGGAGCATCCGGGAGCGGCGGGTGAACGTCCGGGCCGACCACCACCTGACGTGGCGGTTTTTCAGGCGGCATTTTCTCGCCGTTTTCCGGACCGATCATTGACGGGGGATTTTTCAGTTCGCCGAATTGGATCAGTTCTTTGATCTGTATGCCGTCCAAAGTTTCGTACTCGAGCAAATTTTTTGCGATCGCATCGAGGTGCTCGCGATTTGCGATGAGCGTTTGTTTCGCAGTTTGGTAAGCATCATCGAGTAAACGGCGCACTTCGCGATCGATTTCTTCCGCAGTGGCTTCGCTGTAATCGCGGTTGCGAGTCAGTTCGCGGCCGAGGAACACGTAATCTTCGTGTTCGCCGTATTCGACCATGCCGAGTTTTTCGCTCATGCCCCATTCGCAAACCATCTTGCGAGCCATCGCCGTGGCCATTTTGATGTCGCCCGCGGCGCCATTGGTGACATCGCCAAAAACGATTTCTTCCGCGACGCGGCCGCCCATTTTTACGGCGAGCGACGCCAGCAATTCGTTTTTGCGATTGGTATATTTGTCTTCTTCCGGCAACCACATGGTGGATCCCAGCGACGGGCCGCGCGGAATGATGGTGACTTTGTGAAGCGGCTCGGTGTGGGGCAGCAATTCGAGCAGTAACGCGTGCCCGGCTTCGTGATACGCGGTGTTCTGTTTTTCCTTTTCGCTAAGGGCAAGACTGCGGCGCTCCTTGCCCCAACGCACTTTGTCGCGGGCCTCTTCCAATTCTTTGAGGGTGATTCCTTTTAATCCGCGACGCGCAGCGAGCAGCGCCGCTTCATTGATCACGTTCGCGAGCTCGGCGCCGGAATAACCCGGTGTGCCGCGCGCGACAACGGCGAGATCAACGCCTTCGGCGAGTTTCACTTTCTTGGAGTGCACGCGCAAAATTTCCTCGCGGCCTTTGACATCGGGCAGATTGACGGTGATTTGGCGATCGAAGCGTCCCGGACGCAGCAACGCGGGATCGAGAACATCCGGGCGGTTTGTTGCGGCGATGATAATCACACCTTCCTGGGTGTCGAAGCCGTCCATCTCAACCAGCAACGCGTTCAGCGTCTGTTCGCGTTCGTCGTGACCGCCCCCAACTCCGTGACCGCGATGACGGCCGACCGCGTCGATTTCGTCGATGAAAATGATACAGGGCGCGGATTTCTTTCCTTGCTCGAACATGTCGCGCACGCGGCTGGCGCCGACGCCGACAAACATTTCAACGAAATCGGAGCCGCTGATTGAGAAAAATGGAACGTCCGCTTCACCGGCGATCGCGCGGGCGAGCAAAGTTTTGCCGGTGCCCGGAGGCCCGACCATCAACACGCCCTTTGGAATTCGGCCGCCAAGCTTCTGGAACTTTTTCGGATCGCGCAAGAATTCGACCAGCTCCTGGACTTCATCTTTGGCTTCCTCGACGCCGGCGACGTCCTTGAAGGTGATTTTGTTTTTGTCGCGGGCGAGCATGCGCGCTTTCGATTTTCCGAAATTGAGCGCGCCTTTGCCGGCCATTCGGATTTGTTGACGAAACAAGAAATAGAGAAGCAGGAGCAAAAGCAGAACCGGAGCAAAGCTCGCGAACACTTGGGTCCACGGATGCGATTCCGAGCGAATGGCCGGCTGGATTCCGCCCGACGCGAGTTTTTCCTGCAAGTTGCTGGTGAAATTCAGATAAACCGTTGTGCGGAACCAGACTTCCTGGTTCTGGGCACCGCCGGCGCCTTGCTTAATATATTTGCCTCGCAACTGCTGGGTTGGCTGACCCTCTTCCACGTACAAAGTGAGCGGCGCGTTCTTGTCGTTTACGATTTGCTTGTTGTCGAGCAGCTCGAGGAAGCGATTGTAAGGAACATCTTCGAATTGCTGATAACCTCCGCGATAAAACAACATCGCCAGCGCGAAAAAGCCGAATGCCACGGCGACGAGAATGACTCCGCGCCAGTTGAAGGTCGGCTCGTTGCCGTTGCCTCGCTGTTTGTTGTCCCGTTGGGAGTTACGATCGTTTTGTGGCATAAGGGGTGCGTTGAATCGCGAGGAGAGAGGTTACCATGAACGTTCCGCAATGCAAAAAAAGCACGCTGCGGGCCACTCCGAAGTTGAGTCGTTGAGGGTTGAGATGTTGAAACGAACAACAGGCATCGCGTTGCTTAGTTTCTCGATTCCTGTAAAATTTCAACCGACCAGGCCGGAGATTTCGCAACCGCGGAGCAAAGGCGGGTTCTAAATCAGGAAATGACTCAATTGGTTTCAACGGTCGCCGAAACGCTCGACCGCGCGGTCCAGAAAATGACTCCACTCGCGTATCGGGTGCGTCGTGAAGGCCGGCGGCTGATGCGCAGGGCTTTACGCAAGCCGCGCAGTGTGGCGGAAGGTCCGAACCTGTTGCCGTTGCTCATCCAGGTTCTTGCGAGTTTTTCCAAAGCCGACGGCGTTCTGCTGGAGGAAGAAATCGACTCCAGTCTCGGGTTTCTTCGTTACGATTATCCGGAAGCAGTTTATTCCGAGCTCCGCCAGCTTTTCCGTCAGGCGCTTTACGAGCAGCAGGATCTGGCGGCAATGGCGCAAAAGCTAAGCACGCAGTTGAGCACCGAGCGGAAAATCATGCTCGGCGTTCAACTTTACGATCTGATTTCGCAAGCCGGGCTGAAACAGGAACAGGTCGTCGCATTTTATTCGTTCATGTCGCTGCTCGGAATGGCGGCGCAGGCCATCGATATTGTTTATCAACTCAACGCTTCGGAGGATGCCGATCCGTCGATTTACCAGCGCGGCGCGTCGCCCCTGGAATCGCTTTCCTTCGGCAGCAACGTAAAAGCCGACGTAAAAATGAAAAGCCTGACCGACGCCGACCGGTTGATGGCGTTTCGTTATCACGATCTGATCCTGCTGAAAAATTACAGCGGCCAAAACGTTTCGGTTCGCGGAAGGCCGCTGGTCCGCGGCGGATTTTGCCGCATTTATCCGGGCCAACGGATTTTGGTTGGCGACACGGTGCTGAGCTATCAGGAACTCGCGCAATATTTCAACGCCAAGAAAAACGTCTCCGTTCCGCAAATTTACATCCGGGTAAACAAAGACGTCGACGAAGTTGCGCTGGAACGCGCGCGGACGCGGGAAAGCGCGCTTGAGATTGCGTTCGGATTGAAAGTTCGGGTGAAAGCGTTGCGCGACGTCGATGCCGTGCTCAACGGTGTGAAACTCAAGACCGGCGCGCAAGTGGAAGCGTCGCTTGAGGACAGGATTGTTTTTCACAACAACAGCGAGATGGATTTGACCGACCTGCGCCGTCGGGCGCGGGCGTTGGGCGGCCGGTTTCAACTCAAAGCGTCGAAGTCGGAGTACCTGGTTTCGAACGACCCGAGCAAACTGCAGCCGGACGACATTTTGCTTTCGCCGGGAACCGCGGGTGACGTGCTGCTGAAAATTTTCTGCGACTACGAAAAGCGCGTCGGACAACTGGAAGTGATTGAGGCCGATCGACCGATACTGGTCGACGACGTTGCGATCCGGACGACTTGTCCCCTCAAAGACGGCGACACGATCCGGATCGACGTCGGTCAATTTCTGCGCTGCAATTTTTCTGAGCGAATCATTGAAGAAGAGCGCAACATCGTTCGCACGCTCGAAGTGACCGAAGTTACCCACCGCTTCAGCAACGGCGATACGGGGCTGGACGGAATTTCGCTGGCGCTGACTCGAGGCGAGTTGGTCTGCGTCATGGGCGCGAGCGGTTGCGGCAAGAGCACTCTATTGCGCGTGCTCGCCGGACAGCTGCAACCGACCGGCGGCGAAATTTTTCTCAACGGTCGCTCGTTATATCAAAACCTCGACGAACTTAAGAAATACGTCAGCTACATTCCACAGGAGGACGCGTTCGACGAACACCTGACGATTGGCGAAAATCTGCAATTCGCAGCCGCCATCCGTTCGCCGCATTTGTCCCGCCGAGATCGGGTTCGGCGCCTGGAAGCGAAACTGGTCGAACTGGGGTTGGGCGAACGCCGGGACGCGGTGGTGGGCGCCGCAGCCAAGAAAACGTTGAGCGGCGGCGAGCGCAAACGGTTGAACATCGGTCTCGATATGATCGGCATGTCGGACGTTTATCTGTTCGACGAACCAACATCAGGTCTGTCGTCGAAAGATTCCGAACATGTCATCGAAATCATTCGTTCGATGGCGCACAACAAAATCATCATCGTCACGATCCACCAGCCGAGCTCGAAGTTATTTCAAATGTTTCACAAGGCGGTGCTGCTCGACAAAGGCGGACGCCTCGTCTTTTTCGGAACCCCGAGCGAAATGCTTCGTTATTTCGCTGAAGCCGAGCATCAACATCAGTTTGGCGCGGAGATGGGGGCGTGCCCGTCGTGCGGAACGACGCGGCCTGAATTCATTTTCGACGTGCTCGAAACGCCGTTGCGCGATCTGAGCGGCGACATCATCTACGAAGAGAACAGTCGCGGCCAACTGGTGGCGGCCCGGCGTTACTCACCGGAATTCTGGCGGGACAAGTACGAAGCGTTCCGTTTGATCCAGGACGTCAAACAAGTTTCGCTCCGTCGTGAACAGTCGCCGCCGCTTCCGACGGCGGTAACGCAGAAGCGAAAACGGATGCCAATTCGCTGGCACGATGAATGGACGCAATTCCGCGCGCTGTTGCGGCGTTCGTTCATCAGCAAATTGCGCAACCGCGCGAACATTTGGATCACGACCTGCGCCGCGCCGGTGCTCGCATTGATGATCGGCACGCTGTTGCGCTATTCCGAAAGCGGTCACTACGATTTCGCATCCGCGTTTCACATTCCGACCTATTTGTTTTTGGGATTGCTGGTGGCGATGTTCCTTTCGCTGACCAATAGCGCCGACGACATCATTCGCGACCGGCCAGTTCTGCAGCGCGAGCGCAATCTCGATGTGCGCCTGCCGTATTACATCTTTTCGAAGATAACATCGTTGTCAGTGTTCGCGCTGGTTCAATGCGTGCTGTTCGTTTTGATCGGCAATTACATTCTGGAGATTCGCGGAATGTTCTGGCTGCACCTCGGCCTGATGTTCATGACGTCGATCGGCAGTCTCGCGCTCGGTTTGCTTGTTTCCTCGCTCGTGTCCGACGCCAAAACCGCGGCCAACATTGTCCCACTGGTGCTGATTCCTCAGATCCTCATGAGCGGCGCTCTTATTAAATATGAGGACATGAACCGCAACCTTAGCCTGGTTTACACGTTGACTCGGTGGTTCCACGAACATCCGAACAAGGACCGCGGCAAGAAGATGGACAGCAAATTACAGGTGCCGTTCGTCTGCCAATTCATTCCAATGCGCTGGTCTTACGAAGAGATGGTTGTGGCGCAGGCCAAACTCAATCCGCTCACTTCGCGGCAGGACCGGGCTCAACGCGAGATCGACGCGATCGTCGCCAAGCATTCGTCCGACCCGGCCGACGGAAAGCGTCTCGATGAATTGAAGGAAGTGCTGGCAGTGTTGTCAGGTCTTGAAGCGAAATCGGCCGACGACTTGGATCGTTATCTGAAGAAGATCGATAAGGTGCTCAATCGAAAGTGGTCGTTCGATCCAAAGGATTTTCGAGATGCAAAAGGGGACGTCACGGCCGAGCAAATTTACGTGAATCAAAAAGTCTCCGATTTGATTTCAAATGCCGAGATGGAGCAAAGTGATTATCGGCGCGGCACCCGGCCCAATGTTTTCTTTGGCGCGGAGAAGCGTTATCTGGGCGCAAAGGTCAGCGTTTTCGCGTTCAACACCGCTGTCTTGATTGGATCGACCCTGGGTCTGCTCGGATTGCTCTACTGGATTTTGCGGCGACAACTCGAAGTGCGGCGCACGTAGCCGGCGGGCGTTTTGTTAATGCGCTTCAGCGCGGTGAAATCCGGTTATCGACTAAAGAACTGCTGAAGCAGTTCACCGTACCTCGGCTACGTTGACACTCCACTGAAGCAGGGTGTTAATGAGATTCCACCTGCGAAGGATTATGAACAATACAAATGGCGAAACGAAGCTCATTGTCGCGCCGAGCGACACCGATGGAGACATGCTTTATGCGACAAAATTTTGGGCGGGTGATCCGTTCATTTTTCTTCAGCAGAACGGCAAACGCACGATTGTTTTGACGGACCTGGAGATGGGCCGCGGCAAACGGACGGCGAAGGTCGACGAGTTTGTTTCGTTCAATCAGCTTGAAAGCGAAGTGCAGGGCAATTCAAAGCAGGCGCCGCCATTTGAAAAGGTCGTTGCTCATTTTTTGCGTAAACGGGGCGTGAAACGAGCCACGGTCCCGGCAAATTTCGCGCTGGGTTATGCGCGCGAACTCGCGAAGGACAATGTCGATTTGGAAATGGCGGAGGGATTGTTCTGGCCGTCCCGCGGAGCCAAAACCGACGAAGAATTGAAATTGATCGGCCGCGCGTTGCGGATGACCGAAACCGGACTGAAGCGCGCGATGGAAGTTTTGAAGGCGTCCAAGCCGAAAGGAAAAAAATTGATGTGGTCCGGCAAGCCGCTGACTTCCGAGCTGCTCCGCGCCGAAATCGACACCGCGATCCTGCGTGCCGGAGGATTCGCCGCCAACACGATCGTCGCCGGTGGTGATCAGGCGTGCGATCCACACGAACGTGGACACGGTCTGCTTTACGCGAACTCGTTGATCATTCTCGATATTTTTCCACGCGACGCGAAGACCGGTTATTGGGGCGACATGACCCGAACCGTTGTTCGCGGAAAGGCCAGCGAGGCCCAGCGCAAACTTTGGCAAACAGTGAAGGATGGGCAGGAACTGGCGTTGCGCGAAATCAAAGACGGCGTCGATGGAATGGCGATTCACAAGGCCATCCAGGCTCTGTTCAAAAAGCGAGGCTATCCGACCGAAGTCCGGAATGGCGTGAACGTCGGATTTTTCCATGGCACCGGTCACGGCCTCGGGCTGGACATTCACGAATATCCGCGGCTCCAAAAAGTGGTGTTGAAAGAGCGCCAGGTGGTGACGGTTGAGCCGGGGCTTTATTATCCCGGCCTTGGCGGGGTCCGAATCGAGGATGTGGTCGTTGTCACTAAGCCAGGCTGCAAAATTCTGTCGAAGTTTCCCAAGCAGCTGGAATTGTAGGGCGTCGGTGTCAGACGCCTGGAGCCGCGCCGTCTCACAGAGACGGCCTACAATTGCAAAATGCCGAATTCTGAACGCCCGCCCCGCTTGAACGTCTAACGTAGGGAACTAGATTACCACGGGCATGTTCTATCCAATGGGATTTGGCAACCACTGGTTGCTGTATATCGGCGTTCCGTTGATCCTCGGCATTTGGGCGCAAATCCGAGTGAGCGGCGCGTTTAAGAAGTGGGGCGCAGTTCGCGCGAGCTCCAACATCACTGGCGCCGAATGCGCGCGGCAAATCTTGCAGGCGGCGCAAATCCACGACGTCGATGTTGTTCAAGTCGACGGTTTTTTGGGCGATCATTACGATCCGGCGCAGAAGAAGCTTTGTCTCTCGAGCAACGTTTTTGATACGCCGTCAGTCGCCGCCTTGGGAATCGCTGCGCACGAAACCGGTCATGCCATTCAACATGCGAAAGCCTACGCGCCGTTGAAATGGCGGATGGCGATTGTCCCGGTAACACAAATCGCTTCTCAAATGCTGCCGTTTATAATTATTGGCGGACTTTGGTTTCGGATTACGGGGCTGATCACGCTTGGCATTTATTGCTATCTGATCCTGGCAGCGTTTCAGCTGATCACCTTGCCGGTGGAATTTGACGCGTCGCGCCGGGCGAAAATTATTCTGCAGCAAATGCGAATTATTCAGCCGGGCGAGGAAACCGCCGGGGTTAATAACGTTCTCAACGCGGCGGCGCTTACTTACGTCGCGGCATTCATCGCCGCGATCGGGAACCTGCTTTGGCTGATGTCGATGCGGGACCGCCGCAATTGAACGGATCGCCGTTGAGCAAGATGAATCCCGCAATCGCGATCCAACCGGCCCGGCCTCTGACCGATTTGTTGTCGTCCGGTCCGGATGCTGATGCTAAGTCTAAAAAGAAGGCGATGGACGAGGCCCGCAAAGACGAAGACCAAAAGCTGGTCGCCCGGACGCAACAGGGCGATGCTGGCGCGTTCGACGATTTGGTCGTGAAATACACCCCGCGGCTTTACGGGCTGGTTTACAACATGACCTCGAACCACGAGGACACGAACGACCTTCTCCAGGACATTTTCGCCAAGGCCTACAAGGCCATTCGCGGTTTCCGGGGTAAGTCGTCATTCTACACCTGGATCCATTCGATCGCAGTCAACATGACCCTGAACTTCCTCAAGAAGCGGGGCCGGCGCTATGCCCTGAGCCTAGATGATGTGGATGCCAGCATTCAGAACGACAAGGAATTCCTCGAGGCGACCGCCTCCAGCAGTCCGGTCAGGGAAGCCGACCTGTCCGAGCTCCAAAAAAGGTTGAACGAGGCGATGATGAAATTGTCTGATGAACACAGAGCTGTGGTAACGATGTTTCATATCCAGGGGATGCCCCACGCAGAGATTAGTAAAATCTTGAATGTTTCCGAAGGAACGGTACGATCCCGTCTCTTTTACGCCAATCGGCAGCTGCAAAACTATCTCGACGAATTTCGAAAGAATCCAGTTAGCTGATTAGCCCGCAATGAACGAATTGAACGAAAACGAAATCGCGAAATTGCTTCGACTGAAGCGATACGAACAACCGCCTGCGGGCTACTTCGATAATTTCCTCCATGAATTTCATCGCCGCCAACGCAACGAGCTTTTGCGCCAGCCGCTTTGGCGGATCTGCGTCGATCGGGCGCGTGATTTCGTATTTCAATTTAATCTCTCCACTCTCACTTCTTCACCAGTTGCAGTCACAGCCGTGCTAGTTTGCGCGGCGATTCTTTCCCTCCGGATTTATCAGACACCTCAACCGGCGACGGTCGCTCTCAAAGACCGGCCGGTTATTGCCACCCCCGCCAGCGCAGACGAAGAATGGACGCTGGCTTCGCCCGTGGCCACACGGGTTTTCAGCACGCGGTCGCTTCGTAATATGACCGAAAGCGCCCAAACTCACCGCAGCGGTACGCCACGCTACGTCCTGGACAGCGTGCCTGTGAGTTATGAGACGACTTTCAAGTTTTAGTCTGGCCCCGGGATTTTCCCTGCCGGTCGGTTTCGCGTTTCTCGCCGCCGCCGCTTCGGTCTTTGGGCAGGCGGGTCAGGAACCGACGACGATCAGCCGCGAAGTTAGAGACGTTTTCGAACGCTGCTCGAAGGCGGTCGTCAAAATCGAGGCGACCGATCCGCACGGCGATCTCTCCGGCACCGGATTTTTCGTGGATCCAATGGGCACGCTCTACACCGCCTATTCGGTGGGCGGTGAGGCGGAAAACATTACCGTCGAGTATCAGGGAAAAAAATATCCGGCCCACCAGCTGATGGCGGATTTGCGGAGCGGCGTTGCGCTTCTGAAAGCGGATTTGGCCAGCCCGGCATTGCCAATTGGAAATTCAGACCAACTCGAGATCGCCACACCCGTCGTGGCAATTGGTTATCCGCTGGATTTATCCGAAACACCTAGCTTCGGCATGATTGCAGGGTTCGATCGCAAGTGTTTCGGCGGGTATTTCCCGACCAGACATTTGCGAGTAAACCTGCCGCCGCAGCGGGGTGAAGGCGGTGCGCCGTTATTGAATCTGAAGGGCGAGGTCGTGGGAATTCTCCTTTACAGTTTTGAAAACAATTCGTGTTACGCGTTACCTATCGAAGCGGCGGAAAAATTGCGCAGCGATTATGTGCGATTTGGTGAAGCGCGCTACGGGTGGATTGGCACAAACGTGCAGGAGGCAAGGACGCCGGTCGATGGCTCGCGTGCTGTAACCACCGAGGTCTTGAAGGGGACACCGGCTGCGGACGCCGGACTCAAACCTGGCGATGTCGTGCTTCAAATCGGCCGGACGAAAGTCCACGAACCGGAAGACATTCTCGAAGCTTCTTTCTTCCTAACTGCCGGCGATGCGGTGCCGATCACGGTCGCCCGCGGCAATGAAAAGATTACGTTTCAAGTCCAAGCCGATTTGCATCCTGGCAGCAAGACACTATTGGCCGCGCCGCCGAACTTGAATCGCGCGATGCCGCTTAATCTCCAGTCCGTGCCGGAAGGCACGCCGTAAGCCGACGCGGCAAGTCAGCGAAGGTGCTGCGCCTGCTGCAGCACGATTGGGATCAACGCGAAAGTCGTCGCGTCGAACATTCCATGCGCAATGACCGCCGGCCAGATCGATTCGTGGACCACCATGATGATTCCCAGCAGGAGTCCGAGCACGGTGGCCATCGCGGCCGCAACAAGGCCGAGGGAGAGATGAGCAAGGCCAAAGATGATTGCAATCAATGCCACCGCCGCGATTTGGCCGCTGCGATTGCCGAATTGGTTAGGCCAGAGCTTGCGCATCGCGGCGAGGGTTCCGGAACGCCATAACTCTTCTCGCAGCCCGGCAACGACAAAACTCGCGACGGTGATTGTCAGCCAAAAATAGGTCCGATCGTGTTGCATCGCCGAAACGTTCACCATTCGTTCAACTGGGGTTCGTGTGTTTGTGGCAAACGCAGAAATCGTGTCGCGATCGAGAATTTTGGCCGCCATCAAGAATGCGACTACGCAGAGCAGGATAATTCCGAGGGCGACACGCATCGCAATTGAGTAGGCGACGCCGAGCGGAGCCGTCCACCAGCCCTGGCGCCACTTCAGCAGCAAATCGTCCGCGGACGCTCTGGACGCGAGCCAGGCCAGGCCAAAGACGATGGAAAAAATGACAATTTCAAAAATACTGGCGATCAGCAGAGTTTTTGTGTTGCTGAAGAGGGTTGAACGTTGCGGCTGATGGACGAGGGCAAGCGGAATCGCCGCCGCGAAATAGCCGCCAATCAGAATGAAATGAATCCACCAACCACGGCGATTGATTGGTAGCGGCAGTGGCAGCGGGGGCGGTGGCGGGCCAACAGGAATATCAGTAGTCACAACATTTTCTTGAACTCGGATTCATCAATGACCTTCAGGCCGAGCTCTTTTGCTTTTTCGAGTTTGCTTCCCGCTTCCGTTCCAGCAAGAACGTAATCCGTTTTTTTGCTAACGCTTCCGCTGACGTGTCCGCCGAGGGACTGAATCTTCGCGGAAGCCTCATCGCGCGACATCGTCGGCAAGGTGCCGGTTAAGACAAAAGTTTTTCCCGCGAATGGAAGTTCGGCGGCTTTCTTCGCCGAGATCTTTTCGCTCGCCGGCTTGATCCCGAGCTGTTTCATCCGCTGAATCGTTTTTCTTCCGACCGATGATTCAAAGAAGTCGATGACGCTTTGCGCGACCACCGGGCCGACCTGAGTCACGATGCCGCGTTGTTTGTCGGCTTTGCTCTTCGAAGGCTCGGCGAAACCGGATTTGATCAGGCGATCGCCAATTTCCGTCGTCTTTTGTTTGTCGCCTTTGCTTTCGTGATAGACGATCACATCGCGAAGCAGTTTGGAATTGGCAACCTCTTCGATTGTTTCATGAAATCGGGCGAGGTCGTTCGCAGTAGTTTTGCCAACATCGGGAATAGCAAGCGCGTAGAGCCAGCGTGAGAGCGGAGCAGTTTTCGCCCGCTCTAATGCCTGGATCGCCTTGGTCGCGTTTTTTTCACCGAAAACACGCGGCGCTTCCTCCGTTCCAAGATTCAGTTTCGCGAGGGGATCGATCTTGAGCTCGAACAAGTCGAGCGGCTCGCTCGCCAATCCGCGCTCGACCAATTTGTCCGCCACGATTCCGCCAATGCCTTCGATATCGAGCGCGCCACGCGCGGCGAAAAATTCCACGCGCCTGGTCGTCTGCGCCGGACAAAGCAAATTTTCGCAGCGCCAGGCCACGAATTCCGGATCGCGCCGAACTTCGCCACCGCACACGGGACATTTCCCGTGAATGTGTTTGAGAAAATCGAACGGCTTGGCGTTGCGCGGCCGCTTCGATTTCACAACTTCGACCACTGCCGGAATCACTTCGCCGGCCTTCTCGATCACCACCGTGTCGCCGATGCGAATGTCTTTGCGTTTGATTTCGTCTTCGTTGTGCAACGTCGCCCGCGAAACCGTGCTGCCGCTGACTAGCACCGGTTCGAGAACGGCAACCGGAGTTAGAATTCCAGTCCGGCCGACCTGAACTTTGATATCGAGTAACTTCGTTTTCACGCGTTCGGCCGCGTATTTGTAGGCAATCGCCCACCGCGGCGATTTCGCGGTGAACCCAAGGCGCTCGCGCTGTTCGAGCGCGTCGACTTTGATCACCGCCCCGTCAGTCTCGTACGGGAAATCGCGACGGATTTCGTCGAGGTCGCGGATTGCGTTCAGGATCTTGTCGACTGAATCGGCCAGCCACCAATCTTGGTGCGTCGGCAGTCCGAGCTTTTTGAATAGCTGAAAGATTTTCGAATGGAGATCGCCTTCCGCGCCTTCGACTGCGCCGGTTCCGTAAAAGATCATTCCGAGCAGTCGTTTTGCCGCGACGTTTGGGTCGAGATGCTTGAGTGAACCCGCCGCGGCGTTTCTTGGATTCGCAAACAACGGCAGTCCCGCGGCTTCACGTTCCTTGTTCAACTTCTCGAAACCTTTTTTATCGAGATAGGCTTCGCCGCGAACTTCGAAGATCTTTGGCGCGGTACCGCTCAATTGATGTGGCACCGACTTTATCGTCTTGATGTTCTGGGTGATGTCGTCGCCGACCGAACCATCGCCGCGAGTGGCGGCATATTTAAGTTTGCCGTTCTCATACATCACGGAAACCGCGACCCCGTCCACTTTCGGCTCGATCACGACCGGAATCTTTTCGTCGGGCAACAGTTTGGCGATTCGTTTGTAAAAATTAGCAACTTCGTCTTCGGAATAAGTGTTATCGAGACTGAGCATCGGAACCTGATGCCGGATTTGACTGAATGCCTGGAGCGGTTTCCCGCCCACCCGCTGGGTGGGGGAATCGGACGTTACAAGGTCGGGGAACTTTGCCTCGAGGTCGCCCAGCTCCCGGTAGAGCCGGTCATACTCCCGGTCGGTGATGGTGGGCGCCGCCTCTTCATAGTAACGGCGGTCATGGTCCTTTATCTGGGTCCGGAGCTCCTCGATTCGCTTCTCGGCTTGAGCCTCGTCTTTCGGCATAAGGCATGATACAAACAGGCCAAAGATCGACAATGAACGGCGGGGAAAAAATTCTCGGCGTCGAAGGCGGCGGGACCAAAACCTCCTGGGTTTTGGTTGAGCGAACTTCTTCCGATCTGCGGGTTCTGGATCAGGGAAAGCTGCCGCCGGCCAACTTTCGGCTCGCGAGGGCAGATGATTTGCGGGTGATGTTTCGCCAGCTTCCGCAGGAAATCTCTCGCGCGGGAATTTTCCTGGCCGGGTGCGGCACGCATGAAGATCGGCAAACGCTGATCCGGTTGTGCGCCGAAATCTGGCCACAAGCGAAGGTCGTCGTTGGAAGCGATCGCGATTCGGGACTGGCGGCGGCGCTTGGGAATGGTGACGGCATTGTGGTGAACGCAGGCAGCGGCTCGTCCATTACCGGCCGGCGAGACAAACGAATCGAGAACGCGGGCGGGTGGGGACACATTCTCGGCGATGTCGGCGGCGGCTATTATCTCAGTTTGCAGGCGCTGCGGCTGATACTGCGCGAATACGATCTGCACCGCGGCGACGTTCAATTCACCAGCAGGATTCTGCGCGCGTTGTCATTGAACAGTCTCGACGAATTGGTCCGATGGGCCCAGACCGCCGACAAAATGGAAGTCGCGATGCTGGCGCCGGTCGTTTTTGAAGCGGCGGCGGGCGGCGACTCCGGTGTCACCGAGATTATCGAGGAAGGCGCGCGCGTTCTCTGCGAGTACACGGAAGCGGTCGCCAATCGATTGCATGTGCTCGCGCCGAAAGTCGTGCTGCTCGGCGGATTGTTTCAGCGCGATTCCATTTACAATCATGCGTTTCGCCGCCGGCTGAAAAAAGCGTTGCCCGATGCGCGGGTAGCAAACTCAGAACGGGCTCCGGAATTTGGCGCAGCCTGGTTGGCAGCGGAACTGCAATGCTGGCCCGAAATTCACACCGAACCGGCGCCGGAGAGAATCGAAGACTTGGCCGCCGCGCTCACCGAACAACGGAATCCGCGCTCCGAAAATCTCGAGAAGATGAACGCCGTGGACTTGGTAAATCTGTTCATCGACGAAGAAAAATTTGTCGACGAAGCGCTCCGGGCTGTCGCCGCAGATCTTGGCCGCGCCATTGAGCTCGTCACCGAATCAATGCGCAAAGGCGGCCGATTGTTTTATGTCGGTGCGGGAACGAGCGGCCGTTTGGGCGTTCTCGACGCGAGTGAGATTCCACCAACATTTGGTGCACCGCCGACATTGGTGCAGGGAATCATCGCCGGCGGTGCGACGGCGCTGCATCGGAGCGTGGAGGGCGCCGAAGATGAATCAAGCAACGGAGCGCTCGCGATAGATCGTCGCGGCGTCAAGAATGTGGACGTAGTAATCGGAATCACCGCGAGCGGTCGAACGCCGTTTGTGCTCGGTGGGCTCGACCGCGCCAGGTCGTTAGGCGCAAAAACTGTTTTGCTAACCTGCAATCCGGTCCGCGAATCCAACGTCAGCCACGCCGATCTCAACATCGATCTCGCGGTTGGGCCGGAGATCTTAACCGGTTCGACCCGGCTAAAAGCGGGGACCGCGACCAAGATCGCCCTCAACATTATCAGCACCGGCGCGATGGTGTCTCTTGGCAAAGTGCGCGGCAATTTGATGATCGATCTAAACACGACGAGCGCGAAATTGCGCGATCGCGCAACCCGGATGGTCGCCGAGTTAACCGAGTCGGATTACAACTCGGCGCGCGCGCAGTTGGAGCAAAACAACTGGGACCTGCGGGCGGTTCTCAAAACAGCGGGTAAATAAAAGCCGGGGTCCACCGTCTAATTTTTGTCACGCGCAGTCTCGCGTGGCCAAACGAACTATGAGCAACAACCTCAACATGAAAGGGTTCTTATGCTTTGGACTATCTTTGTTATTCTGCTGATCCTCTGGCTCCTTGGATTTGTCGGATTCCACGTTTTGGGAGCCTACATTCACATCCTGCTCGTCATTGCGCTGGTTGTGCTAATTCTGCAGTTGATTGGCGGTCGACGCTCCTTATAGCATCGATTCCGTGAAACCAGTTGGAATCATCGGCATCATTCTGATCATCGTTGGCATTGTCGGTTTTGCCTGGGGCGGCCTGGGCTGGAATGAGAAAAAGAAAGACGCTCAGCTAGGGCCAATCGAGATCAGTCATACCGAAGGCCACGGAATTAGTTTTCCGCCGATTGTAAGCGGGATCTGCTTGGTCGGCGGAATCGCCCTGGTCGCCATCGGCGCTCGCAAGTCGTAACGGTTGTTTACTTTGGGCGGCGGGTCTGGTTCAATCCCCCGCCGTGGCCGGAACAATAAATCGCCGGGCGGTTCGCTGGCTTCGCGGCCAGCTGCCTGAACTGGTCGCCGCCGGCGCAATCTCTTCCGAAAACGCACTCGCGATCGATCGCCATTACGGCTCGGCCGAGGCCCGAAGCAATTTCGGTTTCGTGCTTCTCGCTACCGTCGGAACTGCGCTCGTTGGCGCCGGCATCGTCCTTCTCATCGCGCATAATTGGGACGACTTCACGCGCGCCGCGCGAACGGTGATTGCGTTCATTCCGCTGATCATCGCGCTGGGATTGGCCGGATTTGTTTTAACGCAACGAAACGAATCGCGTCCGTGGCGTGAAGCCGTGGCGATTTTCGATTTCGCGGCGGTCGCAACATCGATTTCGCTCATCAGCCAGACGTATCAGATCCAGGGAACATTCGCCGATTTCATGCGAGTCTGGCTGCTTCTCTGTCTGCCCGCGTTTTACCTTCTTCGGGCCAGCGTGGCTGCAGCGGTTTATGTGCTTGGCACGATCGTGTGGCTGTTCGCGCGCGAAATGGCGTTCTTTGTTCGAACGCCGAACCCGATGTTTTTCTGGTTCATGTTTCTCCTGGCGATTCCATATTTTCTGTTTCGTTTTTTTGAAAATCGCGCCAGCCGCGAAACCGGAGCATTGGCGATCGTCATGACGATCGCGCTCGTGTTTGGGTTGGGATTCAGCGCCGATTTTGCAAAAACAGATCTCGGGAGCGTCGCTTTCGCAGGTTTGATGACGCTGATTTATCTCTTCGGCATGAAGTTTTTCCCGCCTGCCAATGAGCGCTTGCACATCATCGCGCTTCTCGGCGGGATTGGAATTGGCATCACAGCGATCGTTCTCAGTTTTGAATCGAGCTGGCACATGACCCGGGAATTCTTCTGGGGCCCTCGCACGCTTGGGGGCAACATCTGCTTTGTCCTGCAATTCGCGTTTCCGGTTGCCGCGGTTTGCCTCGCCGTCACCGGCTTTTTGCGGCGTAATTTCCAATTCAGCGTTGCTGCAGCCGTGTTTCCGATCGTTACCGCAATCATTTGGGGCGTCGCAAACCTTTGCCAGGCGGGACACTCGGAATCTCAATATCGGACCGACTGCACGTTTGCCGCATCGGCCCTGATGAATGCCTATGCGCTTTGGCTCGGAATCGATATTCTCACGCGTGGGATCCGCTCCAACAGCATCGCGCGCGCGAACTTTGGTTTGCTTTTAATCGCGGTGCTGGCGATGGCTCGTTTCTTCGACAGCGAGCTGAGTTTCGTCACCCGCGGACTCGGTTTCATTTTGGTGGGCGCCGGTTTCCTCATTGCGAACGTGGTTCTGTTTAAAAAACGCGCCGCGAGAACAGTATGAAGAGGGCTCGCCTTGGCATTTTTGTTTTGGTGGCGTTGGCCCAATTAAGCATACCGGCAATGCTGGCATGGGGCCGGATTCAAACGTTGACCCACGGGCGGGTTTGGAAATTTAAAACGGCGCCGGTCGATCCGGAAGACGCGGTCCGCGGCCGTTATGTCATGTTGCGCTTTGACGCCGAAGACAAATACCGGCAGCCGGAGCAGCTGAAATCGGCCGATTACGTTTACGCCGTGCTAAAAGAGGGCGCAGATGGATTCGCAGAAATCGATCATCTCAGTTCTTCTCCAACGCCGCCTGATTCGGCGATGAAAGTGGAACCTGGTGGTTATTGGGACGGACAGCAGCGGGTTGTATTTCCGTTTCGGTATTTTTGGCTAACGGAAAAACGCGCCCCCGCCGCAGAAAAGGCTTATCGGGAAAACAGCAAGCGCGGCCAACAAAACGCTTTCGTCACGATCCGCGTCCGCAACGGCGACGCCGCGCTGGAACAACTTTACATCGACAACAAACCGCTGGCCGATTATCTGCGCGAGCAGCCCGCCAAACAGTAATCAGTTGGTCTTACTTATCGGTCGGAGCGTCGCCGCCGTCGGCTTTCAAAACTGCAAACGTCTTGCTGCCCTTGCGATCGAGATAGAGCAACACCCCGCGCTTCGGGTCCGATTTGTTTAACGCATCGCGGAAGGATTTCACGTCGGTGACCGGCCGCCCATCAACTTCTGTGATCACGTCTTCGCGTTCGATTCCCTGTTGAGCGGCCAGACTGTTATCGGCCACGTCGGTGACGATCACGCCTTTTTGCACACCGAGCTTGAAGCGTTGCACCATTTCCTTGGTTAGCTCCTGGACCTGCAATCCGAA
>JAJPJU010000094.1 GCA_021324035.1 Spartobacteria bacterium
AAAACAAACATCTCGGTGACGATTTGAACGGAATCGGTGGTGAAAACAGTGACTTGGGCGATCCGATTTACGCGATTGCCGACGGCCGGGTTCTTCTCGCGCGCGAAGGCGGACCTGGATGGGGCAACATCATCATTTTGTTGCACGCCTATCGTGAAAACGGCGAACGCAAATATGTGCAATCATATTACGGGCACGTTCAGGACATGCTGGTTCATCCGGCTGAACCGGTGAAACGCGGCCAGCAGATCGCCACCGTCGGGACGGCGAACGGCCGCTACTTTGCCCATTTGCATTTTGAAATGCGCGAATTTCTAACGCCCTTTATCGGCCCGGGTTACCGCGAAGACACCCGCGGCTGGATCAATCCGACGAAATTCATCGAGGAACATCGATAACTGATCCACCACGAAGGACACGAAGTGCACGAAGAAAATTTTGAATCTTTCTGTTAGCGCCTTCGTGTTCTTCATGATCTTCGTGGTGAATGATTCTTAATAATTGCACCGCGCTGATCACCGGCGCTTCGGCGGGAATCGGGCGCGAATTGGCGCGACAACTCGCGAATCGCGGCCGAACGCTGGTGCTCATTGCACGGCGCGAGCAACGATTGAACGAATTGCGCGACGAGCTGCGAAATCGGAACGCGCAATTGAATGTTTACACGTGCGTGGTTGATCTTTGCGAGAAGACGCAAATCGAAGAGCTGGTTCAATGGCTCGAGCAAAACAGGATCGAGGTCGATTTTCTGGTCAACAACGCCGGACTCGGTGATTACGGTTCGGTCGCAACCAGCGATATCGAGCGCGATAATCGAATTCTTCAGGTTAACATCAGCGCACTTACCTTCCTGACTCGCCTGATGCTGCCGCAAATGATCTCACGGCGGCGCGGTGCCATTTTGAATGTCAGTTCGTCCGCGGGCTTTTTGCCAATTCCCGGCATGACTGTTTACGCCGCGACCAAAGCATACGTGAATAGTTTTACTGAGGCGCTCCGGGCGGAGTTGCGGGGAACGGGCGTTTCGGTGACTGCGCTTTGTCCGGGTCCAGTCCACACCGAATTTGGGGACGTTGCCAAACGTCCCGGAGGCGAGGCTGAGACCGGTCCCGAATTCATCTACGTTTCACTCGACCAGACGGCACGCGATGCTCTTGCCGCGGTCGAAGCTGACAAACCGCTGGTGATTCCCGGCGCATTTATGAAATTCGGAATGTTCCTCGTTCGCATCATGCCGATGCCGATCATGCGATTAGCCTGGCGACTCGGGGCAAGGCGCCGGTGAAAAACAAAAGCGGCGGACGAAACCGACCGCCGCTCTTGAAAATTCTGACGGCCCACAGGCCGCCCCAAGTTTACGAGGATTTGTAGGTGATGTGGCAGCCGTACGGTCGGGTCTGCGCATTCGAAACCGGTTTGCCGCCGAGCGCTTCGTCGAGCGCGGCCTTCACGTAATTCGTCGAGTTCGGAATGTCTGCCGGGTTCGGTGACGCTTTGCTGTCGATTGCGCCTTCGTAAACGATTTTGCCGTCCGGGCCCACGATCACCATGTTGGGGGTGTTCTTTGCGCCATAGGCCTTCGCGATCTTGCTTTCAGGATCGAGCACGAGAGCGGTTTGCTTCGTTTTCCACGAATCGATGATTTTCTTGGCCTGATCGGCGGTGATATTGCCTTGCGTCCCCGGCGCGTTGGAATCAATTGTCAGCCAGACTACGCCTTTGCCGGTGTATTCGGACTGAAGCTTTTGCATGTTGTCGCTGCCGTAATGTTTCTTCACGAACGGGCATTCCGGGTTGAACCATTCGAGCACGACGTATTTGCCCTTGTATTGCGAAAGCGTTTCCGTCCTGCCATTTGCATCCGGCGCGGAGAAATCCGGCGCGGCGCTGCCAACTGGTGGAACGTCGGCGGCGTAAAGCGCGCCGGCGGCGAGTGTAGTGAGTGCGGTGAGGAGTAGTTCTGTTTTCATAAATTATTGTGACGCGACGTTCGGCGAGATGGTTTCGAGTTTATCGAGAAGAATATTTTTAGTGAGCAACTCCGGAAAAACGAACGGGGCCTGCGATTTGCCCGGATAAAGCACGTATAATGGGACACCCGGACGCCCAAATTGTTGAAGCAATTTCGTGATCGCCGGGTCACCGTTGGTCCAGTCTGCCTTCAGCTTTACAACATTGTGGCGCTGAAACGCCCCGCGAACGTCTGAATTTTCCAGGACTGCTTTCTCGTTGAATTTGCAGGTCAAACACCATGCCGCAGTGAAGTCGACAAACACCGCGTGGCCCTGATCACGCTCGGATTGCAATCGCTCGGGCGTGAATCGTTGCCAACCGCCCTGCTCGGTTTGAACAAGGTCGGGTGTCGCCGTGCGAAATCGAACCCCGATGAAATAAAAACCGCTGCCAAGCAGGATCACGAGGATGAACACAAGCGCGATCCCCCGCTTTGCGGCGGACGCGGTCGGGACTACGAACGCGCCTTTCATCCAGCACGCGATTGCGATCAAGAGCAGGAAACAGCTCGCCCAAATCGCGCCGTCGAGACCGCGCTGCGCGCCGAGCACGTAAATCAGGAACAACAACGTGGCGAGAAGGAGAAAGCCCATGAATTGTTTCACATGAACCATCCACGGGCCGGGTTGCGGCACGAATTTCAACCAGGCCGGTTGCGCGCTGAGAAGCAAATATGGCGCGCTCATTCCGGCGGCGACCGCGACAAACATTAACAGAATGATCAGCGGCGATTGGGTGAATGAAAAACCGATCGCCGTTCCAAGAAATGGAGCGGTGCAGGGTGTCGCGAGCGCGGTCGCGAACAAGCCCTGAAAAAACGAGCCCGCTTCACCTTCCCGGGTTGAGGAATGAAGCATTCGGTGCATCAACACCTGCGGCAGGCTGATTTCAAAAACGCCGAAAAGATCGAGCGCGAAGACGAGAACGATCACGCTGAGGGCGAGAACGAAATAAGGATTGGTGAACTGCGCGGCCCAGGTGATTTGATGACCGGCCGACTTGAGCGCGATCAGCAAAAACGCGAGCCCAACAAACCACACAAAAATTCCAGCAATGAACGCGATGCCGTTGCGAAAAACTCCACGGCGATCTAAGCCGGCATGTTTGATGAACCCGAAAATCTTGAGCGAGATCACCGGCAACACGCACGGCATCAGATTCAAAATGAATCCGCCGAGAAATCCGAAGAAGAGAAACGTGGCGAGGCCGTGGGACGGTGGCGCGATCGGCGGCGCGGTCGCGATTTGCCCGGCACGAAGCTCCCATGCGGCGCGATCGTTTTCATTTTCGCGTTGCGCGAAAACAATCAATCCCGGCATTGATGACAAGTTTTTGTCAGCCGATTCGGTTGGAATCTTGAAAGTGATGTTGTTTCCGTTTCGCGATTCGATGGCCGGATGACCGACCACGGTGGTGCCCTGCGCCACGGGAAAGAAATCGATCGCTTGATAATTCGGAACCTGGTCGCTGGTGATCTTGAGATGAAAATCATCGCCGGTGCGGCTCCAGTTTGTGACTGCGGTTTCAGGTAACTTTTGCGGCAGCAATTTCCGATAGCGCGCGAACAAATCCGTATTTTTCGGATCGGCCGAGCTTGCCGCCGGCAACTCGAGTTCAACTGCTGCGTTGCCCGGAATACAGATTTTTTCGCAGACGAGCCAGTCGGCCTGCGCGGAAAGTTTGACCGGAGACGCCGGAATGTTAGCCGGAGGCGTGATTTCCTGGATCAACAAGACTTCGTCCTGATAGCCGTAAGTTTGGATGTCACCCGGATCGTTCGTCTTGAGCGGAATCGGCCATTGGACTTCGCCAACTTTCCAGCCCGGCGGCAGATTCCATTTGATTTCAGTGGGCAAACCGGCGTCGCCCGAAAATTTCCAGTAGGTGTGCCAGCCGGGAGCCATCCGCAGCAGCAACCCCACGCTGAATGGTTTGCCGGCAACGATTGCCGAGGTGTCGGCGACCAGTGAAGCTTTGACCAACTCCTTGCCCTGATAGCTTTGGGCGGCAGCGGCATGGACCAGCAACAATGCACACGCGGCGACCGTTAACTGACGCAACAAACGCATCTTCAAAATTATCACTGGGGTAAGCGCACCGCAAAGAAGCCTGGCTCGCATCATGCTGCGAAATCTGACATGCGTGGATTCCTAACGTTCATCGCAATCGCTGGAATAGGCGGTGGTCTGTTCGCCTGGCAAAAGCACGGCCAACAAAATACCGCTCCTGCCCAGCAACCGGCATTGGCCCAATCGTCGCCCGCCCCTAGACAGACTTACGAGCACGACTGGGCGAAGCATTCACTCGACACCACGCATGCCGTCATCGACCAGGTCAAACGGCAACGAAAAGACGACGATTTGAAAGACGCCGTTGGCCGGCGTTAGAAGATTTTTCCTCGGGCGAGTCAGAAACTATCTGCCCAAACGCCCGGCCGAATCACCGAGTTGCTGGTGAACTGCTGCCTTTAACGCATCCGGTGTGATCGCCTGTGACATATCCGCGATGGTCGCCGCTTTTTGATTGCGGCCAAGCTGAGTTAGATCTCGCACTGCTTCGCCCTCATTGGTCAACAGAACATCGCGGCCGGTTTGTTCGTCTCGCTGGACGTGAAAGCGGCCGTAGCTGATGCCGACGAGCGGAACGAACTGGTCGTTGTTGTGTTCGACAAAAAGAATATCGCGATCGCCGGCTTTGAACTTCGGAGTGTCGGTAATCTCGAAGGTTTCGTCCCCGACAGTGCCGCCGAGCATTTGAATCGTATAGGATGAACCCGCCTGACCTTTCACATTCTCCTCCACCTGGAAGGTCACATAAGTTTCGATATGGCGCTGAGCTCCTTCGCCCACCCAAACGGACTGAGTGTTGGTCACTGTTCCCTGAAAAATGAATTCCGCCTGCTGAACGAGTTGTTCAAAGGTTGGAGGAATCACGGTCGTCCCCGAGACGCGAGTCAACGCAATACCGATCAGGATAAGTGGAAGAAGATGTTTGATTTTCATGTGATGCAAAAATTCGCAGGCTTATTTAGTTAGCAGAACAGATGCGGTGGTGGGTTTGGACACGATGTATCCTGAACCGGCATTCAACATCATCGTCGCGACCTTGGCTTTCTTCGCCGCCGATAGTTCAGTCAACGTCACCGTCCCGGACGTTTGCCCGGCCTGAATCGTGACCCGTCCCCAGGTTCCGTCGAGTGAGTACATTGAGCCCGGAGTCGCCGTGCCGCTCATTCTATATCCGACAGTAATCGTGTTGGCGGGTGGCACTGACGTCGAAAGGGTGAATGTCGCGGTGTTGCCGGGATGAATGCTGCCAGTCGAAACTGAGAGCGAGACGCGGGGTGTGGTAGAAGGAGTCGGCGTCGGAGTGATGGAAGGTGTGGCCGTAGGAGTGGGACTCGGCGTCGGGAACGGTGTCGGCGTCGGAGTTGGCGTAGGGAACGGCGTGATCGTCGGCGTCGGCGATGGCGTCGGAGTTGGGTTGCCGTTAGGCGCCCCATACAAAGCTTGAGCGCCGGCAATATCGTCCGGCGAAAGCGCGTCCTGGTTGCCAACATACGCATTCATGATCGCGCCCGCAGCGGTGGAGTGATTCAAGCCGATCGCATGACCCAACTCGTGCAGGGCAACACGCTGGATGTCCATTGCCGATTGAAGCGGTCCTCGATATGAATCCCAAGTCCAGGCGGTATTAAATAAAGTATCCGCCTCGAGCATGGTCGAACCGCTGTAGGAGTATCCGGTGATGGCGAGCGTGTTCGAACCGAAGCTGTGACCGAAAAACGTGCTCGCGAAACCGAGAGAATTGACATGATCGCCTTGAGAAACGGGCGCCGTCGAATTCATGACGCCATTCAACTGCACCCGGCCAATTACCTGGTTCCACATCTCCAAAGCCGGGGCGACCGCCGAATTCCAGTTCGCGCTCCCATCCGAGAGACTTTTATTGGCGTTCCCAAGCGAGAGCTGAAAATTTACCGTGCCACTGGGCCATTTGGGACCTTCCAGCACATAGGCGCGGATCGTGAAAATCGCGGCGACCGAGAAAAGAAATGCAAGCGAGGCGACCAAGGTGCGCGAACCTCGGGATAAGGACGTAGAACGGGTGGGCATCATAATTTCTATGACACCTAGAAAAGCAATATCCGTGCGCCGCTTACCCGAAAAGTGCCGGAAATCTTACGGCACTACGAAAATCTTCTGCGTGTCCGGATCTTTTACTTTGCTGCCAGGAGCGTAACCGCTCACGTCGATATAGTTGCCGTTTGTTTTGAACGGGTTGAAAACCAATCCGGGCTTGCCCGGCACCGGCTTCGCTACTGGAAAGGGGGACTTAGCCTTAGCCGACGAAGTCGCTTTCGCCGCGCTCGGTTTCGGCGTAGCGGCAGCAGATCCTGTCTTATGGGGCCCCGTTCGCGGCGTCGGCGTTGGAGCAGGCAGCGGCCGGCCCGGATTTGTAACATCCGTGTTCGGAGCAGGCGCGGCCTTTTGGTGATGAAAGATGTGGCCGATCCCGCAACCCGCGACACCGAACGCGCCCGATAAAAGAAACGCAATCGTCACGGGCCTCCAGATCATCGCGTTGTTTATAAAGTCGGCTTTTGTTTAACGCAACCAATCGCTGATGAGTTGATCGATAGCGCCGTCCGATGTCGCCCAGGAACACATCAACCGATAGACGTCCGGCTCGACGAACTTGTAAAAATGCCAACCGCGTTCGTGCAAACGATTCACTGCGGGATCGCTGAGCCGGACAAACGCGGCATTGGCTTCGACGGGGAAGACCGGCTCGATTTTGGCATCATGCCGTAAGCGCTCCACCAGACGCTGCGCCATCGTGTTGGCATGATTGGCGTTTCTCAACCAAACGCTGTTCCGAAACAGACCGAGCCAGGGCGCGGCAAGAAATCGCATCTTCGAAGCCAGTTGTCCCGCCTGCTTGATTCGATAATCAAACTCTCGCGCGAGTTCTTTTTTGAAAAAAATCACCAGCTCGCCGGCAGCCAGGCCGTTTTTTGTTCCGCCAAAGCAAAGGACGTCCACTCCCCGTTGCCAGGTAATTTCTTTTGGCGCGCATTTTAACGTCGCAACCGCATTCGCGAATCGGGCGCCATCCATTTGCAAAAACATTCCGTGTTTTTTGGCCAGTCCTGCGACGGCGTCAATTTCATCGCGGGTGTAAACCGTTCCCAACTCCGTCGATTGGGTAATGCTGACGACCCGCGGCTTGTGGGCGTGCACTTCAGGTTGTCGCGCAATAGTCGCTTCGACTTCGTTGAGGTCGATTTTCCCGCGGGCTCCGTTTACCAGCAGGAGTTTGGAGCCGCGGGTGAAAAATTCCGGGGCGCCGCATTCATCCGTCTGGATGTGGGCCTGTTGATGACAAACCACGCTGTGAAAGGGCTGGCAAAGTTGCGCCAGCGCCAGGGCATTTGCGGCGGTGCCATTGAACACCAGGTACGCGTCACAATCCGTTTCAAAGATTTCGCGAACCGATTCTCGCACGCGACGCATCCATTCATCATCGCCGTAGGACTGAGCAGCACCGTGATTCGCTTCTTCAAGAGCCGCCAGCGCTTCGGGACAAATTCCCAATGTGTTATCGCTGGCGAATTGATGATGCTGATGAGGCTTCTCCATCGCGCTCTTTGCTAATCGACTTCGGAGCCGGCGGCAAATGGCAACGCCCACAGGGATATTGTCTGACGGACCCGAGCCCCAGGGCCTGCAGGGCCCGCCAGACAAATCACTCTAACTGCTCCCTGAATCTGAGCCGCTCTGAAAGGCGGCTTTAGTCCCAATATTCGGAATCCACCCCGAAAGTGACCGTATCCGCGGCCAATTTTTTTGCCGGACCCGGAATTCCTCGCCTTTACCTGCGATTATCGCGCGATTAGCATTTAGTAATGGGCGCGCTCCAAACGGAAATCCAACGACGCGGCGAACGCATTTTTGACCTCGTCGACGAGCATCCCGAATCGCTCTTCAGCAAAGCCGGCTTCTATCAACGAATGATGGCCCTTTCCATGCGGGACGAGCACTTCAAAGTGCAACTGTTTCGTTTTGTCGACGTTCTGGCTTCACTTCATCGCGGTCCGGACATCGTTCAACATCTCGACGAATATTTTGCGGACATGCGGAACGGTTACGGATCGCTGGTTCGAACCGGTGTCCGCGCCGCCTGGATTGTTCCATGGGTCAGCGGCCAACTGTTGCGCTGGAACGTGTCCGGCATGGCGCGCCAATTTATCGCCGGAAAAAATCCGCGGGACGTTCTCAAGACATTGCGTAAACGGCGTGCCAAGGGAATCGGGTTCACTGTCGACCTGCTCGGCGAAGCGGTCGTGAGCGAAACGGAAGCCGCAGAATACGCGACCCGCTGCCTCGAGTTACTTGAGCATCTTTGCCGCGAAACAAAGAACTGGACCGATCCGATCGGCAAGAATTCCGAACTTTTTCCGGTGGTCAATCTGTCGGTAAAAATCTCGGCGCTGTATTCGCAAATGAATCCAGCGGCGCCGGCGGACGCAATTGCTCATCTCGCTCCCAAACTGCGGCCGATCTTGCGCCGCGCCCGCGAGCTCGGTGCGTTCGTGAATTTCGACATGGAGAGCTTCGCCCACAAACACGCGACGCTCGAGTTGTTCAAAATGCTTTTCAACGAATCGGAATTCCGGGATTGGCCACACGTCGGAATTGTGGTGCAGGCCTATCTCGACGATGCGGAAGAGGATTTGTTGGACCTGCTGGATTGGGGCCGGAAACGCGGCACGCGATTCGCGGTTCGATTGGTTAAGGGCGCCTACTGGGATTTCGAAAAAATAAAATCGCAGCAGAATGGCTGGTCCTGTCCGGTGTTTCTGCAAAAACCGGAGAGCGATCGAAATTTCGAACTGCTCACCCGAATCTTGCTCGAGAACGAATCGATCGTCACCGCAGCCTTCGGTTCGCACAATGTCCGCAGCATTGCTCACGCGCAGGCCCTGGCCGACGAACTCGGGATCGATCGCAGCCGGTTCGAATTTCAATTGCTTTATGGCATGGCCGGTCCGGTCAAGCGCGCGCTGGTCGAAATGGGTTATCGCGTTCGCGAATATTGTCCGGTTGGCGAATTGCTGCCCGGTATGTCCTATCTCGTTCGGCGCCTTCTCGAAAACACTTCGAACGAGGGTTTCCTTCGCGCGAAATTTTCCGAAAACGTCTCGGAGGAGCAACTGCTGCGCGATCCAGCGGGTCTCGTCCTCCAGGGATCGAACGGCGCACGCCAACTCGAGATTAATCCCGACAGCACTTCGCTCGATACGCCTCCCGGTGATACTTATGAAAACGCACCGCTTGTGAATTTCGCCTACGAACAAAATCAGGAACGCATGCGTGCGGCGATCGAGCATGCCCGAACTCAACTTGGCCAAAAATATCCGATCGTTATCAACGGCGAAAAGATTTGGACGGACAAAACGATCGCTTCGATTAATCCGAGCAATCCCGACCAGGTGATCGGACACGTCGCCGAAGCAGGGATTCCGGAAGCAGAACGAGCGGTAAAAGTCGCGAGGGCGGCGTTCGACAAATGGAGCCGGACCTCATTCGAATCGCGTTGCCGGCTGTTGGAACGCGCCGCCGACATCATGCAGCGCCGGCGCTACGAACTTTCCGCGCTGGAAGTTTTTGAAGTTGGCAAAGCCTGGGCCGAAGCCGACGGCGACATTCGCGAGGCAGTCGATTTTTGTTTGTTCTACGCGCAGCAGATGCGCTTGATCGGACGTCCACGCCTGACCCAGCACGTGCTTGGCGAAGAAAGTTATCAGCACTATTGGCCGCGCGGGGTGGCGTTTGTTATTGCGCCCTGGAATTTTCCGCTCGCGATTTTAACCGGAATGACGACTGCCGCCCTCGTGACTGGAAACACCGTCATTATCAAGCCGGCCGAGCAATCCGCCGTTATTGGCTCGATGTTGATGGAAATTTTCGAAGAAGCCGGTGTCCCGCGAGGCGTCTTGAATTTTCTGCCCGGCAAAGGTTCGCTGATTGGCCAGCATTTGGTCGATCACAAAGACGTCGATCTGATCGCATTTACCGGCTCGCGTGAAGTCGGACTGCGCATCTGGAAAAGTGCCGGAGAAACCCGCGAAGGACAACGCGAGCTGAAACGGGTGATTTGCGAGATGGGCGGCAAGAATGCCGTCATCATCGATTCCGATGCAGATCTCGACGAAGCGATTGTCGACACCGTGTATTCGGCGTTCGGTTATCAGGGTCAAAAATGTTCCGCGTGTTCCCGTTTGATCATTTTGGAGGACATCTATCCGCGCGCGATCGAACGCCTGCTCAACGCTGCCGCGAGTTTGCATGTTGGAAATCCTGAAGATCCGAGCGTCACTGTGGGTCCGGTGATCGACGGCAAGGCCCACCAAAACATTCTTGGATACATTGAAAGCGGCAAACAGGAAGCCCGGCTCGCCTTTCAGCGCGCGGATGTGCCGGCAAAAGGCTTTTTTATTCCGCCCACGATTTTCACCAACGTCAGTCCGGATGCCAGGATCGCCTGCGAGGAGATTTTCGGACCGGTGCTCAGCGTGATAAAAGTGCGCGATCTCACCGAAGCGTTCGAGGTTGCGAATAGCACCGAATTCGCGCTCACCGCCGGATTTTTCTCACGGAGCCCGGCCAACATCGAGCGCGCCAAGGCGGAGATCTGCGCCGGCAATGTTTACATTAACCGCTCGTGCACCGGGGCGGTTGTTGGACGCCACCCGTTTGGCGGATTCAAAATGAGCGGCGGAGGAACCAAGGCCGGCGGCGCCGATTATCTTTTGCAGTTCGTCGTTCCACGAGTCGTTACGGAAAACATCACGAGGCACGGATTCGCGCCGGAAACGACC
>JAJPJU010000093.1 GCA_021324035.1 Spartobacteria bacterium
CACGCGCTTCCACTGTTTGAGCTGATTCACAGTGTCGATTCACTTGCACTCGCCCAGGACATCAATCGGATTGCAGAAGAGGAAGGATTGCATCCGCGAATCTTGCTCGAGCTCAATGTCGCAGGCGAGGGGAGCAAGTTTGGTTTTACTCCGGAAAAACTACGCGCCGAAATGGAAACGCTGCTCGGTTTGCCGCGATTATCAATTCTCGGACTCATGTGTATTCCGCCGATCGCTGATGAAGCGGAAGCGTCCCGAAAATATTTTGTGCAGTTACGCGAAGAGCGCGATCGGCTCCAAACCGAGTTCCGGGTCGATCTGGCGCAACTTTCGATGGGAATGACCCAGGATTACGCGGTCGCGGTTGAAGAAGGCGCCACGTTGGTGAGAGTTGGAACGGCGATCTTTGGAGAAAGAACGCGAAAGAGGGAATTGTAGGGCGTCTGTGTCAGACGCCGATTCCGAAATGCCGTCTCACAGAGACGGCCTACAAATTCAGGTCAAGCCCGGGAATTGCTCTCAAGACCGGCGTTGTGATAGAATCGAAATTCCAATGCGTCTGGAACCGACGAATGTTCAGCAGATCGGCAACGAATTGGCGATTCGCTGGAACGATGGAATGGAATCTTATCTCGATTTGCAATTCCTTCGCAGGGCTTGTCCTTGTGCGGCTTGCGGCGGCGAGCCGGATGTTCTGGGAAATATTATCCGCCCCGAAGTCAGCTATTCCGACAACAGTTTCGATCTTGCCGGATTTCAAATTGTCGGTGGTTACGCGCTGCAACCGGTCTGGGCCGACGGCCACAACACCGGGATTTACAGCTTTCAATATCTTCGGCGAATTTCGCGGCCGGTAACTACGAAATGAAACTCTCGATCAGATTCGCCACGGTTGCCGGCAACGTCCTGCTTTGCGTGGCTGGAATTATCATGGCGAGATCCGAGTCGGCCGAAGTTTCAACTGATGCATTCGTCTTTGGTTCGATGGAGCGTTCCGGTGCGATCGGGGATTATCAATTCGCCTCGAGCCGGGCGCCCAGCCTCACGTTTCAACAACTCGAGACGATCATCCGACGCGATCCGACCGCGAAACAGCAGCGCGGGAAAATCGAATTTGGCTCCATGCGGCTGGACCAGGGGACGGCGTTGGCGGAAGTGATGTTCGTTAGCGACGACGGCCGAGTCTTCCCGTTTCTCTACAAACTTCTTCCGCAGCGAAATTCGTGGAAGATCGTGAACGTGCAGCGAATCTGGTACGTTCCGCGATCGCATTTGTTGCGCGGAGTCAGGGCGTAGTTTTGGGAATCGTGACTCTCAATAACGTCGTCCCGTCTTCGCGTGGTTGAACTTTTCGGTCCGCCAACGTCGCCGGCACCAACGCGAATTCCCCCGGCCGAAGATCGACGTCGACGCAACGGAGGGCGCCGGTGAGACAGCAGATGATTGCGAATTGACCGACCGGCGCGACAACCCTGGGGCCGCCGAGAGTCCACTTCTGAATTTCGAAAAGATCGTTTTGCACCAATAGCTCGCCGTCCGGGCCGGTTACATTTGGGGTGATGTCATTGAAATCGATCGATTTCAAGGCTTGCTCGACGTGAAGCTGACGTGCTTTACCGGTATCGTCGGTCCGGTTCCAATCGTAAACCCGATAGGTGGTGTCGCTGTTCTGCTGGATCTCCACCAGCACGTTGCCCGCGCCGATCGCATGAAAGCGGCCGGAGGGCAAAAACATGGAATCGCCGGTTTTGACTTCGAAACTGTGAACGAGCTCGGCAACCGCTCCCGTGCGGACCGCCTCCGCGAATTGGTCCGACGTCACTTCTTTGCGAAGCCCGACATACAACTTCGCGCCTGGAATCGCCGACGCGACATACCAAAACTCGGTTTTTGCCTCGCCGCCAAGAGTCGCAGCGATCTTTTCCGGCGGATGGACTTGCAAAGAAAGCCGGTCATGCGCGTCGAGCAGTTTGATTAACAACGGAAAACGAGGCGAATCTGGCAGATCGCCGAAAATCGTTTTCCGGTCCCGGCTCCAAAGTTCATGCAATGTGCGATCGCGAAACGGCCCGTTTCGAACGACGCTTTGGGCTTCGGGCCGGTCGACAATTTCCCAGGACTCGCCAATTGTCGCGGTGGGCGGCGTTTTTTTACCGAACAATGAGGCGAGGCGATGACCGCCCCAGATTCGCTCCATGAAAACAGGCTCGAAGGTTAACGGCGAAAGAACGGAAGTCACAGGTCAGGTTTGTTGTAGGCCGTCTCTGTGAGACGGCGTTTTTAGGCGGCGTCTGACACAGACGCCCTACAATTCGCGCGCGACGCGCGTTTTGCAATGGCTCCGGTTGTGTTCGGGACAAAACAGTGAAAACTGTCGCGGTTTCTTGAACATAACGTGGGGCAATTCGTCAGATACTGGATGCCGGTGATAATCTGGATGACGCTGATCTTCATCGGCTCAACCGATGTGCTGTCGGCCGAGCACACGTCGCGTTTTCTGGTGCCTTTTTTGCGCTGGCTGGATCCTCAAATCTCCTGGGCTGCCCTAAACTCGATTCAGATGATGATTCGCAAACTCGGGCATCTCACCGAGTACGCGATCCTGACCATCTTGCTCTGGCGTGCATTGGTCGACCTGAGCTGGAAGTCGTCGACGTCGTTGACAATTTCGCTTCTCGCCTGTGCCATTTTCGCGGCCAGCGATGAGTTTCATCAATCATTTATCCCGTCACGAACGTCGTCCGTCCACGACGTAATGATCGACATCTGTGGCGCGGTCATCGGTCTGGCGATTTGTATTGCGCTCGCGTCGCGAAAAGTTCTTAAAGAGAACCGTGTTTAAACCGATGCGGCCGGCTCTTTTTATCGTACTCGCGTTGCTCGCTTTGGAACGGCTGAACGCGGAAGATTACGCGGCCCGTTTTAAAGAATTGCAGGGCGAAAAGGCCGAAGGCGCGAAAATCGATGCCCTGCTCGATGAATGGCGGGCGAAGAATCCAAACGACCCAAACGCCTGGATCACCAGCGCAAATTATTACTTCAACGAATCAGTCGGGCCTAACATATCCACAAAAACGCCGGATAAAGGCGATTTGACCGTCAAGGACAGAAAGACCGGCAAGACAGCAGGCAGCATTTCCTTCAAACCCAACGTGGCCAAAACTTCGCGCAGCGCGACGGATCTATTACAGGAAGCGACCACAAAATTTCCGGATCGCCTCGATATCTGGTGCGGGCTGGCGTTCATCTACCAGGAAAGCGGCGATTTCGATAATGAGCTGGCCACCTTAAAAAAGATGGTCGCTTACACCAAGGCGCACCCGGCCGGATTGAAGTGGCTGAACGGTGATCCGATTGAAGATCCGGAAGACCATTACGTTCCCGAAAAATTGCACGCTTACGGTCAGTATTACGAACAAAAGGAAAATCGGCAGGACGACAAGCGTTGGTTCCAGATTGCCAGTCTCTCGACCCAGGAATATCCGAACCATGCTGAAGGGTTCAACGATTCCGGCGGTTACTATGCCGACCTTCAGGATTGGAAAAAGGCTCGCGAAATGTTTGAAAAGGCACGCCAACTCGATTCCAAATCGGCCGGACCGCTGATGAATCTCGGAAGTGTTTGCCTTGAAGCGAAAGATTATCCGGGAGCGCGGAAGTATTTTGAGGAAGCAATAAAACTGGACCCGAACGGCCCTTTCGCCGGCGAAGCCAAACAGGCGCTGGCGAAACTGAAGAAAAAGTAATTGAGAGTCTCAGAAGACTCGGCCATGAGGTCGGATCTGTGATTTCTGACCGTTGATCTTCGAAAAATGTGGGCCTGACTGGGCTCGAACCAGTGACCCTGCGCTTATCAAGCGCATGCTCTAACCAACTGAGCTACAGGCCCGGAAAATTTAGCGACTTAATGATTTAGCGATTTAACGAATGCCGTCAAACAATCGCTAAATCACTCAATCGCCAAGTCGTTAAATGATTTGGAGGCAAGGGGATTCGAACCCCTGACTTCCAGCTTGCAAAGCTGGCGCTCTACCAACTGAGCTATGCCCCCTTACGAAGAACTTCCAATTGTAGATTGCCAATTGCCGATTGCAAATGCTGTCGG
>JAJPJU010000240.1 GCA_021324035.1 Spartobacteria bacterium
CCTGGCGGACGATGAGCACGCCAAAGAAGGCGATGAACAGGCCCAGCCAGGTGGACATTCCCGGCTTCGCCGGCACCCCTTCCGAACCGGCATAGGGCGAACTGGTCATACCTGGGAACGATGCCCGGCGGCGCTCGCTGGATTCAAGCTAATTGTCGAAATGGGCCACCGTTTCCTGTTGTGGGAAAATGCGCCTATGAATTAGAATCGTTGTTCTTGTGAAAGGGAACAGCTTTGTCGCTTTGGGGACGTCGATTGCAGTGCTGATATTTGCCGGACAGGCGCTTGGCGCCGGAGGTTATCAGCGGACCGACGACCGGAAGAAGACCCTGGTTTGGAATAATGATCCGAAGCCCGGGGACGCCGCGGAATGGACTGGCAAGCGCGATCCCGAGGGATACGCGGAAGGCCCCGGCACACTGACCTGGCTTCAGCCCCAAAAGCAGTCTTTGTTTTCCACCGGCTCGAACATCCCGAGCACCAAGAAGGTGCCGATCAGCCGTTTAACCGGAACGATGGCGCACGGGAAATTTGAAGGCACAGTCACTACTGCCGAACGCGGAAAAACCTACTATGCCCGCTACGTGGGCGGTCAGCGAAAAGGTAATTGGTCGCGCGAACCGATCATTGCCAAGGCCAGCGCCGCCGAGCCTGCGGCGACGAATGAATCGAAAAAGGCTCCCTCGGTGCCGGCAAAGCTTGCAGCAGCTGAGAAAGTGGAATCTCCGGCCGAACCGAAAATCTCGGACGAAGCCGAACCGGAACCGCCGACCGAAGGACCAGACGAAGCAAAGCCAGACGACAGAGGTCAGAGGTCAGGGGTCAGCACGGCAAAGACGGCAACACCCCTCATCGCTCAAGCCAGTTCTGAAGCGGATGAGTCGGCCACGCCTCGTCAACAACCGGTAACCAAGAAGGCGGCGCTCGCGCCGGGAGCGGTTCGGGCGATCGAAAAACCAACCCAGACGGTTTCTAAAAAAACCGAAAAACCAAAGCAGACTTCGGAAAAGATCCGAAAAGCCACCAGAGTTGAGACGCCGAAACCTGAGCCTTCTCAGGAACAAATTGAATCTCCGGCCGAAGGACCGCTCTCGACTCGCGTCGAGAAATCCGAGATCCAAAACCCAAAACCCGAAACTGGCTCCTCTCATTTGTCCGCCGAAGCTTCAGCGAAGGAGGAACCTTCATCCCTCAACATTCAACCTTCTGCCGAACAAACTCCGGTTGATAATTCGATTCGAACGTTGACCGGTCCGCCGGCTTCGTTGCGCGCGAAATTGACACCTCCGCCGGAGGCGGCTCCTCCACAGGAAATTCCCGCGTCCGCGATTGCGCCGGCGACTTCGTCCGCAAATACTCCGAAATTGAACGCAGTCCAGGCGATGGACATTGCGGACATTCAGGCGCGCACCAACGGTTACGATCTCGGCGATTATCAATTGCCCAAAGCCGAATACAACGCATCCGACGACACTTGGGCGGTCTCTTATAAGAGTAAGAGCGATAAAAAGACCAAGCATTTGAGCGTCACTGTCCAGGACAAGAGCGGTAAAGCGGAAGTCGGGAAGTAAACAATTAACTCGCGGCCCGAAGCAAGAATCGGGTGGACGCGTCACGGGGCGCTGTAGATTCATCGCAAACTGATGAGTCAATCCAAGGAGCGCGATTACGTTCTCGGCACTCATGGGGACGAACTCGAACGCCTCGGCGTGCAACACCGCGCCTGGCGCGATGTTGTCCTCGATTGCTGGCGAACCGCCGGAATCACCACCGGAAACAAGGTGTTGGATGTTGGTGCTGGTCCCGGCTACGCAACTGCCGACCTCGCCGAAATCGTCGGCCGCACCGGGAAAGTCGTCGCCGTCGAACGTTCGACCAATTTCGTAAACGCAATCGATCACACCATCAAAACTCGCGGTCTTTCCAATGTGCAAGTCCACGAGCTCGATTTGATGAACGACGCTTTGCCGGACGGACCGTTCGATTTCAGCTGGTGCCGATGGGTCCTTTGCTTCGTTTCGGATCCGAACGTCGTGGTCAGAAAAATATCGGATGCGTTGCGTCCCGGTGGTCGCGCGATCTTCCACGAATATGGCCATTACACGACCTGGCAATTCGTCCCGCCACGCGCGAGTCATGAAGAATTTCGCAATCACGTCGTGGCTACCTGGCGCGGCTCCGGCGGCGATCCCGACACGGGACTGCGACTCCCGGCTTGGCTGAAGAGCAACGGTTTCGCTGTTCGCTCCATTGTTCCGCGAATTTTTTGCATTCAGCCGGGTGATTACATGTGGCAATGGCCGGCCCAATTCATTCAGGTCCACCTGCTGCGATTGCAGGAGCTCGGACAAATTGATGCCGCATTCGCCGACCGGGTCCTGGCCGATCTGGCCGCGGCCGAGCGTGAAGTTCCGTCGTTCATGATGACGCCGCTTGTGCTCGAAATAGTCGCCGAAAAAACATAATTCCTACGCGCGCGAGGCACGCGGCCAGCTTTTGGAAGAAGCGCTATGAAGCTTCTCCTCCTGACTGTTTTTACATTTTTGTTTAGCGCCGCCACACACGCCCTCGGCGAGCCGGCAGTCGTCATCAGCATCGCCGACCAGAAACTTGCTCTGGTCGAGAACGGCGAACCGGTCGCTCAATTCCCGGTCTCGACCTCGAAATTCGGCGTCGGGGATCGCCCCGGCAGTTACGCCACACCATTGGGCTTTCTCGAGATCGCATCCAAAATCGGAGCGAACGCGCCCCTCGGCACTGTGTTCAAATCGCGGAGTGCCACCCGTGAAATTCTTCGTCCAAACGCCCGGGGACGCGACCCTATCGTCACGCGAATTCTGTGGTTGCGCGGCTTGGAGAGACGCAACGCTCGCGCCTATGAACGAGCCATTTACATTCACGGCACACCGGTGGAACGACTGATTGGCCGTCCGGCCAGTTACGGTTGCATTCGGATGCGGTCGCGTGACGTCGCCCATTTGTTCAATGAAGTAAACGTAGGAACACGCATCGCGGTGTTTACCTGCCATCTGCGAGACGCGATCGCGCGCGTCAGTGACGGCGCATTGCAAACTCAATTGGGTTTCGCCTCCAACTAATCGCGCGCCACTTTGGAACGCGACGAGTCCCCGCGTCGCTTTCACAACGTGGGTTAGCTTCGAACAGCGAAAAGCAGTGCGAGGAGGCACCGCACTCCATATCGATTTCGATTGCGGCTCGAGCAATGGCTGCGGCACATTACAGCGCCGCATGAAAGACCTCACCCAGGGCTCAGTCATCAGGCACATGCTGCACATGTCGGCTTTCATGGCCGTGAGCATGATCGTCCAAACGCTCTACCTGCTGGCCGACCTTTTCTGGGTTGGACATCTCGGCAAGGAAGCGATCGCTGCAGTCGGCGTCGCCGGAAACTTGAACATGATTATTTTGGCAGTGACGCAAATGCTGGGAGTCGGGACAACCGCATTAGTTGCCCAGGCCGCTGGCAGAAAGGACCAGGCCCGCGCCGAGCTCGTATTTAATCAGTCCTGCGTGATGTCGATCTGGATCGCAATCGCGCTCGGTATCATCGGATTTTTGTCAATTGACGGCTATGCGGCCTCGGTGAGCGCGAACGCAGAAACCGCGCGTCTGGCGAAGGCTTATCTTTACTGGTTTCTGCCCGGGTTGCTGCTGCAATTTCCGATTACTTCAATGGGTTCCGCACTGCGCGCGACGGGAATCGTGCAGGCACCGGTAATGATTTCCGTACTAAGCGTTGTTCTCAACATAGTCCTTGCACCTTTATTAATTTTTGGAATCGGTCCGCTGCCCAAGCTCGGCGTCACAGGCGCGGCGCTGTCGACATTTATCGCGATCCTGTTTGCGACCGTGCTCCTCCTTTGGTACTTCGAAAAAAAATTCCATTACCTGCGGTTTCGATTTTCGGAGTGGCGCGCACAATTCAAGATTTGGGCGGCAATGCTCAAAATTGGGGTGCCGGCCGGCGCAGAATTTGTGCTTCTTTTCGTTTACGTCCTGATTGTTTACGTAATCATTCGGAACTTTGGTCCGGCAGCCCAGGCCGGTTTCGGGGTTGGCGCGCGGGTGATGCAGGCGTTGTTCCTGCCGGTCGTTGCCCTGAGCTTCGCGGCGTCGCCAGTCGTGGGGCAGAACTTTGGCGGACGCCAGGCCCATCGTGTCCGGCATGCCGTGAAATCCGGCCTCGGGCTGGCAGCGCTGTTAATGCTCGTGCTAGCCGGAATTACCTGGGCGATTCCGGGCCCGATGATTCGCTGCTTTTCCAACGACCCGGCGGTGATCCAATTCGGAAGCGATTATCTCCGCATCGTGGCGTTCAATTTCGTTAACGCCGGAATTGTTTTTACCAGCTCGAGCATGTTCCAGGGCTTGGGCAACACCATCCCGCCTTTGCTCAGCTCGGCCTCGCGTCTGTTTATTTTTGCGATCCCGGCGCTGCTCCTGTCCTACCGGCCCGATTTTCAGATCAAGGCCGTCTGGTACCTCTCCGTAGGATCGCAATTGCTTCAGGCTTGTATCAATCTCCTGTTGCTGCGACGCGAACTGCACAAAAAATTGAAGTTCGAAGACGGCCCGGATTTCGTTCCGGCGAGCGCGACCGCGGCGTAAATTCATTTCTTGCATTCGGTTGGTTGCAAAACCAGTTTTCTGGCTCCGTTTCAAAACCACCAACCTATGCGCTCTCGAATTTTCTTTTTCGCCTTCGCCTTTTGCCTTTTACCGGTTGTCGTCCTATTCGCTCAAAGTTCGCCAAACACCACGCGGCTGCTGCGTTTTCCGACCACCAACGACAAAGACATCGTCTTTTGTTATGCCGGAGAACTTTACACCGTCGGCAAAGATGGCGGCGTCGCGAGGCGACTGACCAGCGGACAGGGTTACACCTCGTTTTCACGGTTCTCCGCCGATGGCAAGCAGATCGCCTTTACCTCGGAGTACGACGGCAACAGAGAAGTCTATGTCATGCCGGCCGAGGGCGGAGTGCCCAAGCGTCTCACGATTTCCGCGACACTTGGCCGGGATGACGTGTCGGATCGCATGGGCCCTAACAACATCGTGCTGGGATGGGAAAACTCGAAACCGCTGATCGTGTTCCGTTCCCGCATGAAATCGTTCAACGACTTCATCGGTTCGCTTTATACGGTCGGAATGGATGCGGATTTGCCGCAGCAGTTGCCGGTGCCGCGCGGCGGATTCCTCTCATTCTCACCCGACGATTCAAAGATGGCCTATAACCGGGTGTTCCGTGAGTTCCGCGCCCGGAAAGACTATCGAGGCGGCATGGCCGACGATATTTGGATTTACGATTTCACAACTCACACTACGGAAAATCTGACCAACAACCCGGCCCAGGACATCTGTCCTATGTGGGGACCGGATAATAAAATTTACTTCCTGTCCGATCGCGACGGCCGAATGAATCTGTTTTCTACCGATCTCGGCACCAAGGAAACGCGACAGCTCACCACCTTTAAAGACTTCGACATCAAGTTTCCTTCAATCGGCAGGCAATCCATTGTGTTCGAGCAGGCCGGCTACATTTGGCGTTACGACTTGAAGGGCGGCGAAGCGCGCACTGTGCCAATCGACATCAAGGAGGATTTCGCGATCGGACGAAATGCGTTTGTCGATGCATCCAAACATTTGGAATCGGTGAATCTCTCACCCGATGGAGAGCGAACAATTGTGGTCGCTCGCGGAGATTTGTTTTCGGTTCCGGCCAAAAATGGCACTCCCCGCAATCTCTCCAGGACATCCAACGCTCACGAGCGCGACGCGGTTTGGTCCCCGGACGGGAAATGGATCGCTTACAATTCCGACGCGACTGGCGAAAACGAGCTCTACGTTCGCTCGCAGGACGGCAAAGGCGACCCAATCCAACTAACCAGCGGGGCCGACACTTATTATTATGGGATGAAATGGTCGCCCGACAGTAAGAAGCTGGCCTGGTCGGACCGCTTGCAACGATTGCGATACGTCGACGTCGCGAGCAAGACCGTTACTCAAGTTGATCAAGACAAAACTGGCGAGATCGAGGTCTTCAACTGGTCGCCCGATAGTCAATGGATCGTATGGGGGCGGCCGGAAGAAAACGGGCTATCGCGCGTCTATCTTTATTCGCTCGCAAGCAAGGCCCAGACAGCAGTGACCGATAATTGGTACAACTCCAGTGAGCCGGCGTTTAGCGATGACGGCAAATATCTGCTTCTGGCCTCTGCCCGGGATTTCAAACCCACTTTCGGCCAGGAGGAATTCTCCAACATCTATCGCGACATGGAGCGCGTTTACATGGTAACGCTGGCCAAGGACACCGAGAACCCACTCGGACCGAAGAGTGACGAAGTTGGGAAAGCGGACCAGAAGCGCGAGAAAGAGAAGGAAAAGGAAGCGGAGGAGAAGAAGCCGGAAGCGTCGCCTTCGGCCGCCGCCAAAAAACCGGGCGAAAAGAAAGCGACAGTCTCGCCAACACCAACTCCAACACCCGCGCCCAAAAAACCGGTTGTTGTTAAAATCGATACCGACGGAATTCAAAGCCGCATTGTCGGGTTAGAAATCACGCCGGGAAATTATCGCGACCTGCGCATGCTCGAGGACCGCATCTTTTATTTGCGACGCACTGCCGCGGATGACGTTGGGGAAGACGGCGATGATGGCGACGGCGACGGCCGGGACCGCAAATCGCATCTTTGTTCCTACAGCCTGGAAGATCGCAAGGAGACCGTCCTCGGCGACACGAACGGATATCAAATTTCGTTCGATGGCAAAAAGATGCTGGTAAAGATCAAGAAAGACTACGCCATCATCGATATCCCGAAGGACAAGATTGAAACCAAGGATCACGAGCACAAGATCGAAGGTCTCGACATGCAACTGGACCGCCAGGCCGAGTGGAAACAGATCTACTTCGAATGTTGGCGACAGATGCGCGATTTCTTCTTCGCCCCGAACATGAACGGGACCGATTGGAAAGCGATGCGCGACAAATACGCCGCGCTTTTGCCTTACGTGAATCATCGCAATGATCTCACCTATTTGCTGGAGGAGCTGATTGGCGAACTGCACAACAGCCACACTTACGTCGGCGGGGGCGAACGTCCTCCGGCTCAGCGCATCAAACTCGGATTGCTCGGCGCGGAGCTGTCGCGCGACCCGGCCAGCAAAACGTATAAGATCGATCGCATCCTGCCGGGCGAAAACTGGGACAAACACACGCGTTCTCCGCTGACGGCGATCGGTGTCGACCTGAAGGCAGGCGATTACATTATCGCAGTCAACGGCACGCCGGTCTCGACGTTGCCGAATATTTACCAGGCGTTGATCGGAACCGCAGACAAACAGGTCGTCTTGCGGGTGAACTCGAAGCCGAGCGACTCCGGCGCGCGCGATGTGACGGTTGTCCCGACGGCAGACGAGGCGCCGCTCTATTATTTAGATTGGGTCCAACACAATGTTGATTACGTAAACAAGAAAACCAACGGCGACATTGGTTACATCCACATTCCGGACATGGGCCAGCCCGGTTTGAATGAATTCACCAAACAATATTTCCCGCAAATTCGGAAACACGGGTTGATTGTCGACGTTCGTGGCAACGGCGGCGGATTTGTTTCGCCACTGGTGGCCGAACGACTGCGTCGCGCGTTCTTGATGATTGGTATTGCGCGCAACGGCACCCCTCAAACCGATCCGCCGCAGGCTTTCACCGGACCAATGGTCACGTTGATCAACGAATTCTCCGCGTCCGACGGCGATATTTTCCCGTATCGGTTCAAAGCACTTGGGCTCGGCAAGCTGATTGGCAAACGAACCTGGGGCGGTGTTATCGGAATTCGGCAATCGTTGCCGTTGTCAGATGGCGGCCAGTTTTTCAAACCGGAGTTCGGTCTTTATTCAAAGGACGGCAAGGAATGGATCATCGAGGGACACGGGGTAGATCCTGACATTGTGGTTGATAACGATCCGGGCAAAGAATTCAAAGGTGAAG
>JAJPJU010000062.1 GCA_021324035.1 Spartobacteria bacterium
ACGCGCGCGCTCGGCGTCTGACACAGACCCCCTGCAATGTGGGAATCAGCCGCCGAGTTTCGCAATTATGCCGTCGAGAATCCGGCTCAGCGCCACCAGCGCGACCGAGCAGAAAATGCCCTTGGCCAAGATGTACCAGGGGATCGCTTCGTTTTTAAAGTTGCCCTGGAATACTTCATTCCCAAGGAGGAACGCGTAGACGCAAATGACAAAAACAATCACAGCAGCTGGGATGGCGACCGGCTTAATCGATTTCATAGGAGCGATATTTACTGGCTACAGTTCGGCGCTCGAAGCTAAAACTTTCAGAAAAAATTGTCGCCCCAACCGAAGAGCAACGCCTTGTCATTAAGCCCGTCTGTGAGAACATTAGCGCCCGATTATGCATCGGCTCCCAAGGGTCAGTTATCACGACATCGAGCGAATCATTGAGTTCGATTTCGTCCGCGCCACCGAGGCCGCCGCACTGAACTCTCTCCGCTGGCTCGGACGCGGGGACAAGGAATCGGCGGACGCGGCCGCCTGCGATGCGATGCGCGGCATGTTCGATCTCATGAACATCTGCGGCGAAGTGGTCATCGGTGAAGGTATCAAAGACGACGCGCCCGGCATTTTCAAAGGCGAACAACTCGGGACCTGGGTCCCCGGCGCGCCGCCATTTGATATCGCCATCGACCCGATCGACGGCACGACCAACATTTCCAAAGGCGCGCCGAACTCAATCAGTTGTATCGCGGCAGCCAGTCCGGAAGAGGGAGTGAAAGTCGCGCTCCGCGATATTCCGTCGTTTTACATGTCGAAGCTGGCCTACGGACCGCGAGTAATCGATTACATGAAGAAGCGCGGTGATTCGCTTCACATCGACATGCCGATTTCGGAAATTCTGGCAATCGTCGCCCGAGCGACCGATAAACGCGTTCAGGACGTCGCGGTGATGATGCTCGATCGCCCGCGACACAAGGAAATCGTCGAACAAATTCGCGGATCCGGCGCGTCGTTGCGGATGATTGGTGATGGCGATATTGCGGCGGCCATGGCGCCGTCGTTGCCGGAGAGCGAGATCGATCTTTACATGGGAATCGGCGGTTCGCCCGAAGCCGTGCTCGCGTCGGCAGGAATCAAATGTCTGGGCGGGGAAATGCAGGCGAAAATGTGGCCGCGCGACGAAAAGGAAAAGAAACAGCTGGTGGCCGACGGCTGGGAAAAGGACCTCGATAAAGTTTACATCGCCGACGATCTCGCCCAGGGCGAAAACATCATTTTTTGCGCAACCGGGATCAGCGACAGCGCGCTTCTGCGCGGAGTGAAATCAAAAGGCACCACGGCCATTACGAGTTCAATCTTGATGCGCGCGAAAAGCAAAACCGTCCGGCTGATTCGCACCCTGCATAATCTGCACAACAAGACGATCCGGCTGCGCTCGGATAATCGGGAGCATTTGATCTAAATCCGAAACCCGAATCTCGAAGTTCCAAACAAATTCCAATTTCAAATTTTCAAAACACGATCGAACACTGCCCGTCGTAATTTGGCCATTCGCAATTCGAGTTTGTTTCGGATTTCGGTATTCGGATTTCGAGTTTTGCCATCAATTTCGCCACTCGACAGGTAGCCGAGCGTTGTTAAGATCGTCATCAAACTTTTGCCGCTTATGAGACAGATACCGAAAACTGAATTGTCGCCGGACAACGGCTGCGTCATCGACATGAAATGGAAACTTGGCTCGCTCGGTTATCATGCCAGCGGCGCCGGCAAGGTGAACATCGAGCCGACCAAGGAAATTAACCATCTGCCCGAGCTGGTGCTTTACGATCACATCGGTTTCAAAGGCGCCTATGCCCGGACGAACCTCAGCTTTCATTACGTTGGCGACTATTGGAACGACCGGATGAGCTGCATCATCGTGGTGAGCGGAGTTTGGCGATTTTACCGGGACGAATATTACAAAGGTCCGTACTGGGACCTTGGCCCCGGTTACTACGAAAGCTTCTTCGCCGCCAAGGGCCCGGACGATGTGGTCAGCTCGTTTCAGTGCATCGCGCTGACGTAGCGAACACGAAACCAAGTTTTGCCCGAGTCCGTCGCACCCTCCGGGAAAAAGCGCCACGGCTGTCTCAGTACTTACCTGGCGTTCATGATTCTAACTAACGCGTTACCACAACTCGATTAAATTGCCCCGCAATCGCGTATTCGATTACCCGAGCAATTCGAAAACATTTTCAGCGCAGCCCCAGGACAAAGTGAAACCGGAGCCGCCGTGGCCGTAGTTGTGAATCACGGTCCGGCCATCGCGAAGTTTTCCGTTCTCCAGTCGCACGCCTGATTTTCGAAACGGACGAAGTCCGACCCGTTCGCGCAACACCCGCGGAGATTCGATTTCCAAAACACGACTGCATTCGGCAACGATTGCTTTTGTGGTCGATGGATCGGGATTCCAATCGTCGCTCACCTCATTGGTTCCCCCGAAGACGCAATCGTTCGTCCGCGGAATTACGTACATCAGCGGATCGTCGTCGCACACGATCGCGCAGTCCAAGTTGTCGGGCTTCGGAACAATCGCGACCTGGCCGCGATGCGGTTCGAGATCGGGATCACGCGCGAGCTCGCGCGCGCCGATGCCGGCGCAATTGATGATGAAATCGAATTTCGGATCGATGTCTTCGAGGTTCTCGAATCGAACGCCGCTTTCGATTTCGCCGCCGGCCTTTTGAAAACGGTCGATCAGGTAATCGACGTAAATTGCCGTATCCATTAACGGGACCCGGAGCGAGAAGCCTTCGGAAAAAAGACAAGGAGCGGTGACCTCGATGCCGCTGTGCTCGACTGCGCGGCGGTTCGAAGACGGCGGTTCCTCAGGATTCCCGAGGATACGGACGCCTAACGAGTTCGCCCATTCAGGAACCAAAATTTTTCCCGTGCGACAATATTGGCGAAGTTCAATCATCGAAACACCGGTCTGGAAACTTGACTGCTTTAAGCAGTCAAGTTTATCCGGGCCGATTGAGCCCCGAGCAGCCGCGAGATTTACAAGCACTTTGTAAGTCGCGAGCGCCCAAGGGATGACTTTGTCCGCCGGTTCGGCGTCGTAAGGAAACCACAGCGCGCCTGCCGCGCCGGAAGTTGTTTGTGTTCCGATTTGCTCGGCGAAAATTCTCGTGGAAAGTCCGCGTTCGGCGAAAACGGTTCCGCAGGTTAGACCAGAAACGCCTGCGCCCAGGATCGCGATCGATTTCGCCATGGAAGAAAGTTGTAGGCGGTCGCGTTACCTGCCAATCTAAAACCGCAATCCGTGGTTTCCATTTTGACCTGAATTTGGCCCCGACCCACGGTAAAACGCTCGTAACCCCATTACGATTCAGCTACAGTAAAACAAATGGTCTCATTGAATCGAAACGGGCTTCCGGACAAGGTGCTCGAAGGCAAACGGATTTTGCCGGACGAGGCGCTGGAACTTTATCGATTGCCCCTGGAAGAGCTCGGCGCGCTCGCGAATGCCCGGCGAAATCTGGCCAAACAAAAAAGCTACGGGGGACGCGGACGCGAGATCGTGACTTACATCGCGGATCGCAACATCAATTACACGAACGTCTGCAACGTTTATTGCAAATTTTGCGCGTTCTACCGGACCGAGCGCGACGAAGATCATTACGTGTTGTCGCGAGAACAGTTCGATCAAAAGCTGGACGAACTTTCGGCCGCGGGCGGTGTTCAAATCCTGATGCAGGGCGGGCACCATCCGAAATTGCCGTTCGAGTGGTATGTCGATCTTCTGAATCACATCAAAACGAAATATCCGCACATCAACATTCACGGATTTAGTCCGCCGGAATTTCAACATTTCGCCGAAACGTTTCAAATGCCGCTGCGGGATGTGATTTCAGAATTCAAGAAAGCGGGCCTCGGGTCGATTCCCGGCGGCGGTGGCGAAATTCTGGTCGATCGCGTCCGCAAAAAAATTGCGCCATTAAAAATCAACAGCGACCAATGGCTGGAAGTGATGCAGGTAGCGCACGAGCTCGGATTAAAATCGAGCGCGACGATGATGTTCGGGCACGTCGAGACAGTCGAGGAGCGGATCGAACATCTTCAGCGGGTTCGCGATCAACAGGACAAGAGCGGCGGATTCACCGCGTTTATTTGCTGGACGTTTCAGCCCCAGCACACGGTCTTGAAAATCCAGCAGCCGACCGGGGTAGCGGAATATCTGCGGATGCAGGCGTTGTCCCGCATTTTTTTGGACAATATCGACAACATCCAGAGCTCATGGGTGACGCAGGGACCGGGAATTGGGCAGGTGGCGCTCAAATATGGAGCCAATGACTTTGGCTCGGTGATGATGGAAGAGAATGTGGTGAGCGCGGCCGGCACCACTTTCCGCCTGAATTCGGCCGATATTGAGTCGCTGATCCGCGATGCCGGATACGAACCGCGGCGGCGAAATAATTCCTACGAACTGTTGAACTGAACCGCGGTTCGAGCTGTCTATGCACCCACGTTTTAGCCACTTTCGACGAAATCCTGCCTTGACGATTGCCGCCTTCTCCTCTAATTGCCTCGCGTCCCGCGCCGTTTTCTGCGCTGCGCGGGATTCGGCATTTTGATTGTTATGAGAGAATCCTGGGGCATGGGGCGGGACTGGACGTTAGCGATGCTTTTCGCCGTCTCCGCGATATGGTTGGGCACTGCGTCCGTCGCGCATGGGCAGGGTGCTCCGATTATTCACGACATTGAGGTCCAATATTCCGGGCCGTCGACCGTAAGCAAAGAGCGGATTCTGGCCCAGATGCGCACACAAATCGGCCAACCGTATTCCGATTCGGTCGTCGAAGAGGACATTCGGAATCTTTACAAAACCGGGACTGTTCAAAATGTCCGTATTTTCGCCCAACCCGAAGGTGATGGGGTCAAAGTGATCGTGGCAGTGCAGACGCGTCCCGTCATTCGCGAATTGGTAATCGACGGCGCGCAAAAAGTGAGCGCGAAGAAATTGCGCAAAGAGATCGCAGTGAAGTTGAATTCGCCGGCGAACGAGGACGATCTGCAAAAAGCGCGACAGAAGATCATCGAAATTTATCAGAGCAAAGGTTTCACCGACGTGACGGTGGATTTCCGGACCGAACCGATCGACGAGAGCAAAGGCACTGCCCGTGTCATTTATACGGTGAACGAAGGCGCGAAGGGAGCGGTCAAGGAAATCGCGTTCGAAGGCAACGAACACTTCAGCGATCGCGTGCTGCGCAAACAGATGAAGACCAAAGGCAAAAGCCTGATCTCGTTCATCGATAAGTCAGGCCGGCTCGACGAAGTGCAGCTGCAACAGGATCTCGATAAGGTCAAAGAATTCTATCAGGACAAAGGCTACATCGACGTCGAAGTGCAGGAGCTGAAGCGTGAGCGCAAAAAAGGCGGGCCGCTCTTCATTACGATCGGGGTCAAAGAGGGAACCCTGTATCACGTCAACAAGCTGACCTTCGCCGGGTATAAGGAAACTACCGAACAGAAAATCCGGGCGCTGATAAAAATGAGAGAGGGCAGCGTTTACTCGCCCGAACAACTTCATAAAGATGCCAAGTCGATCGCCGACGGTTACGGCAGCGGCGGTTACGTCGATCTGGTCATTATCCCGCAGGGCACTCCGGCCGGGCCCGGCCTCATCGACGTGCATTACAAGATCGACGAGGGCAATCGCTCATTTGTCGAACGGATCAACATCGTTGGAAACACCCGCACCAAGGACAAGGTCATCCGTCGCGAAATCCTGGTTAAGCCGGGCGACGTGTTCAACACCGTCCGCGTCGACACGACGAAGAAGCGTCTCGAAAATCTTGGTTTCTTTTCGAAAGTCGACACCTATCCGGAGGAAACCGGTGTTGAAGGACGCAAAGACCTGGTGGTGCAAGTTGAAGAAAAGCGCACCGGCTCGCTCAACTTCGGCGCAGGCTACAGCACAGTCGATTCTTTGATCGGGTTCGTCGAATTGACGCAGGGTAACTTCGACATCACCAATTGGCCGGGTCTTACCGGCGCAGGACAAAAGTTCCGAGCCAAGGCACAAGTGGGAAGTCAGCGACAGGATTACGTCATAGCTTTGACCGAACCATATTTTCTCGATCGCCCCCTTTCTCTTGGCGGCCAGGTATTTTATTCCGACGCGAGCTATTTGAGCTCGGTCTACGATCAGCGGAATTACGGATTTTCGCTGGAATTACGAAAGCCGCTTTTCTCGTGGGTTTATGGCGTCTTCGGCTACAGCCTGCAGAACTACGAAATCTACAACGTTACGAGCGGAGTCTCGCCTGAGATCCTGGCTGAAGAAGGAACCACCACCAAGAGCGAGATTTCGACAAGCCTGGTCTGGGATCGTCGCGACAATCCATTTTTGACCCGCCGAGGCGAGAAGATTTCAATTTCGCCATTTGTCGCCGGAGGGTTTCTCGGCGGCGACGAACAGGTTTACGGCCTGGATGTTGGCGGGACCAAATATTGGCGGGTGTGGAAGGACGTCATCTTTCTGGTCGACGTTGAAGCTTCGAGTATCGCCGTTTGGGACTCGCCCGAGACGAAAAGCTTCACAACTGAGGGCACGGTTGTGAAGAGCCCACACGTTGCGCTGGGCAAAGACGCGTTGGGAAATCCCTGCACCCTTGGAACGACCGGTTGCGTGCCGATAGTCGAACAGTTCAATCAAGAGATCCCGAACGTGCCGATTTACGACCGTCTTTATCTGGGCGGTTCGAATAACCTGCGCGGATTCAGGTTTCGCGATATCAGCCCGAAGGATTCCAACAACCAGCCGATTGGCGGTCAATCAATGTGGCGGGCCACAGGAGAAATTACCTTCCCGATCATCGAGAAAGCGCGAGCGGCGATCTTTTCGGATGTTGGCGCAGTCAATTCCGGCCCGTGGACCTTTGGCGTAACCAACATTGATATTCCGCGCGGACCAAACCAAATCGCCACATTTCGCTACAAGGTGCAGCAGGCTAAATTGGGTCTCGGACCCGATCCGGGCCCGCTTACCCCGCGGCGGACGGTCGAGAGCCTTGGATCAGATATCGGTATTGGCCTGCGCCTTGATCTGCCTATCGGCCCATTGCGCCTCGATTATGGCTTCCCCATGGACCTGTCCGGAAACGCCAGTCACGGGCACCTGAATTTCAGTGTTGGCTATCAGTTTTAACACCTAATTATTGGACTTGCGGTCTGGCCGGTTTCCGGCGACTTGTTTACCCCTTCTATGAAAAAAATGCTGTTTTTGACGCTTGCTTCCTTGCTTGTCCTACCGGTGGCCGTCCGGGCGCAAGGAATGAAAATTGGGACGGTGGACATGAATCGGACGTTCCGGGAATTCAACAAAACCAAGGACGCTGAGGCAAAGATTAACGACGCCAAGAACCAGGCGAAAAAGGAATACGACGAACGCGCTGACGCGTACAAGAAGGCCCTCGACGACGTCAACAATCTGAACAAGCAGCTCGAGGCGCCGGCTTTGAGTGCGGATGCCAAAGCTCAAAAGGCCAAGGAACGCGACGATAAGATTTCGAACATTAAGAACATGGAGCGCGAGATCACTGAGTTTCGTCAAACCCGTGAGCGTCAGCTCCAGGAACAGGCGTTGCGGATGCGTGAAGGCATCGTGAAAGAAATCACCGATGTGGTGATGGAACGAGTGAAATCGAACAATCTCGACCTCGTGTTCGATAAGTCTGGAAACAGTCTCAACGGCGTGCCGGTGCTGATGTATTCGCGCGATAGCGTCGATTTCACCAACGACGTCATTGCGGCTCTCAACAAGCCGGGTCGTCCCAGCAGCGTGACGTTGCCTTCAATTAGTCCGGCAGCAGCAGCTTCGGCCGCCCCTAAAAAGCCTTAATTTCAACTCTTTCAAAAACACACGCGGGAGGAAGCTCGCGTGTGTTTTTTGTGTACCGCAGCAAAGTTGGACTAAATTGCCGATCCAGGGAGACGGGGTGAAAGATCAAATTAATTTTCTTCTGACGGCTGGCGTGGTGTTGGTTGCATTGGCTGAGAC
>JAJPJU010000077.1 GCA_021324035.1 Spartobacteria bacterium
GACATGCCTTGGGAAGGCATGATTTGCGCGCGAATTACAATTATTAAGAGCTCCAGGAACTCCGAGATCAGTTCCTAATTCTTAATTCTTAATTCTTAATTTCCCCTAGATCCTGCCGAGCAACCAGAGAATCAAAATGATGATCAATATGGTTCCGAGCAGTCCGTGCGATCTGTACCCAAAACCATAACCACCGGTCGGAAACGCGCCGATCAACAGCAAGACGACAATGATGAGTAAGATTAAGCCCATGCGCTGCGTTTTATCCTAAAGCTCCGATCCGCGCAATACTGGGTCTCAATCCTCAATATCTTCATCAGTGCGGTCCGTTTTGCTCCAGCTCCATCAAGCGCGGTATAAGTTTGTCGTTCGCGTGTTTGAGCGACTTCACCAGTAACACAGAAAAAAGTGCGACCGATATCAGCAGCGCTCCATCGACAATAAAGTGATGCGCCCGCATCCGCTTCCATTGCGGCAGAAAAGCCAGGATCCCGAACACACCCAGAAGGACAATCACGGCATCGAAACTTGCCCTCTGCCAATAACTCCCACCCAGATGGAGCCACATGCCGAACTCGTCGAAAGTCAGCGCCATACCAAATCCATAGGCCAGCGCGCAAACGCTCCGTTGCTTATCGTTCAACCGGGCGAAAAGCAGAACCCCGGCGACAGCCGAGAGCATGAAAATCCCGTAGTTAAGATGATGAACATGCGTGCCGCCCAGGTGGAGAAACAAATCCGGCATCCGGCGCGCCATAATCAGAATCACCAGGGTCCGCGCCGCGATAAAGGTGAAAAGAAACGCGACGCACGTCAGCCTGGCCAGATGTCGAGTTGGCTGCGGCGGTAAAGTCCTTTGCTCCGACATCCCTCGATCTTCGCGGCAGGCATCTCGCCTGCAACTCCTCATATGTTACCCGCTTCTTCATCTCTCCGCATTTCGCAATTCGCCTTTGCCTGTTTTTCCTTCTTCCCTTCTTAATTCCTAATTCTTAATTTTTAATTTGTGCAGCGACGCAGCTTCATCAGTCTTGCAGGCCGCGGCCTTGGCCTGGCGGCTTTCTCGTCACTCGTCACCCGTCACTCGTCACTTCTTGCTGCTGCAAGCAGCAAGATCTCCCACCTTTCTCCCGAAGAAGCCGCCGCCGACGAAGATTATTGGGCTGCGATCCAGAATTCGTTTTCCGTCACCCGCGGCATTATCAACCTGAATAACGGCGGCGTTTCCCCCAGCCCGAAGGTCGTGACCGAAGCGCTGGTCCGTTACATCTGGGAACAGGAAGACTGCACCGCGTACACGATGTGGGAAATCCTCGAGCCGCAATCCGAAACCATCCGGACCGGCCTGGCCGAACTCTTCGGATGCGACCGGGAAGAAATCGCGATCACTCGCAACGCGTCCGAGTCGCTCGAGATCTTGCTCGACGGGATGGATTTCAAACCCGGCGACGAAATTCTCACCACCACTCAGGATTACCCGCGAATGCTCACGACGTTGCGGCAACGGGAACAACGCGAAAATCTAAAACTGAAACTGGTCAAGGTCCCGATCCCGCCCAAGAACTTGAACGAAATCACGTCCGCGTTCGAAAAAGGAATCACCGATCGCACGAAACTGATTCTCATCTCGCACGTGATCAACATCACCGGCCAGATCACGCCGGTGAAAGCGGTCTGCGACCTGGCCCGGGCCCGCGGGATCGAAACCATCGTCGACGGCGCCCATTCTTTCGCCCAGTTCGATTTCAAACAGAAAGATCTGGGGTGCGATTATTTCGGGACCAGCCTGCACAAATGGTTGTACGCGCCCAAAGGCACCGGGATGCTTTACGTGAAACGCGATAAGATCGAAAAGATCTGGCCGCTCATGGCCGCCGAAGCGAAACAAAAATCCGATATAAGAAAATTCGAAGAGATCGGTACCCATTCAGCCGCGCCGAAACTCGCCATCGGCGAAGCGCTCGTGTTTCACAACGGAATCGGCGCCAAACGCAAAGAAGCCCGTCTCCGATATTTGTCCCGTTACTGGATGAACAAACTGAAAGACGTCCCCAAGATCCGGTTCAACACCTCATTCGATCCAGCGCAATCCTGCGCCATCGCAAATGTTCAGATCGAAGGAACAGATACGGCCGCGGTCGTAAAGTACCTGTTTGAAAAACAGAAAATTTTCTCAGTCGCGATTAAGCATGAAGAATTTGAAGGAATAAGAGTGACTCCAAATTTGTACACAACTCTGCGTGAACTCGATTTCTTCTGCGAAAAATTGGAGGAAATCGCCCGGAAGGGCCTGCCGTCTTAGTTCTCGTCACTGGTCACCCGTCACTCGTCACTCGTCTTCTGTTTGACAACCCGCCCCCGTAAAACATAGTATTACGTCATGACCAAGACCATCAGCAAAGTCGGAAACTCCCAGGGCCTCATCTTCGATACCGCTTTGATGGATCTCGCCCGGCTTAAAGTTGGCGATCAAGTCAATGTCACCGTTCATCCGGGCGGTTCGATCGTTCTCACGCCGATTCATCCGGGTCCGTCGAGAGAGGAAATCCGGTCGGTTATCAAAAAGACGTCGAA
>JAJPJU010000053.1 GCA_021324035.1 Spartobacteria bacterium
AAACCTCTGGCTCCGGCTGCAGCGCGTTACAGTGAATCTCAATCGTTCGACCGCCGCCTGTATCGCAACGATATCGCCGGTTCCATCGCCCACGCCGAGGCGCTGGCCCGCGCCGGGATCATATCTGTGGCAGAAAAGAAAAAGATCGAAACCGGTTTGCGCGAGATCGAGCGCGAAATTAGTGCGGGAAAGTTTGTCTGGGACGATTCACTCGAAGACGTCCACATGAACATCGAGAACGCGCTTACCAAAAAAATCGGCGAGGCAGGCGCGAAGCTACACACCGCCCGCAGCCGGAACGATCAAGTCGCTCTCGATTTGCGGTTGTACGTTCGGGACGAAATCGAGAACGCGCGGGCGGCGGTCAAAAAGATGCAGAAAGCGCTCCTGGCTCTGGCCCAGAAACATGCCGCGGTTGTGATGCCGGGATATACCCATCTCCAACGGGCACAACCGGTCTATTTCGCTCATTATCTTTTGGGCCAGATCGAAAGCCTCGCCCGCGATGCCGATCGTTTGAATGACTGTCTCCGCCGGGCAGATGTTCTTCCGCTGGGCGCGGGTGCGCTCGCCGGTTCAACCATTGTCCTCGATCGTGAATCGATGGCGCGCGAACTAAAGTTTTCGCGAGTAAGCCAGAACAGTCTCGATGCCGTCAGCGATCGCGATTTCGTGTGCGAGTTCCTTTTCTGCCTCGCGATGATTGGGATGCATCTCTCGCGTTTGAGCGAAGACCTGATCCTTTGGAATACCGCCGAATTCGGTTTCATCGAATTCAGCGAAGAATATTCCACCGGCTCAAGTTTAATGCCGCAGAAGAAGAACCCAGACATGGCTGAGCTCACGCGAGGCAAAACGGGCCGGTTGTATGGAAATCTGATATCGGTCCTGACGACGTTGAAAGCGCTCCCGTCATCCTACAACCGCGATCTTCAAGAAGATAAGGAGCCGCTGTTTGATTCCGTCGACACGGTGAGCGCGGCGCTCAAAGTGTTTTCCGAGATGATCCCAAAAATCAGGGTCAACCGGCAGCGAATGAAAGACGCGGCCAGCGATTCGAATCTGCTGGCCACTGATCTGGCCGAATACCTGGTGAAGAAAGGGATGCCTTTTCGAAAAGCACACGAAACCGTCGGGAACCTCGTGGCCGAAGCAGTAAGAAAACAGATGCCGCTTCGAGAGATTCCCGTTTCAAAACTCAAGAAGTTTTCAACCTTGTTCGATTCCGACGTTATCAAAACATTCGACGTTAACCGTTCGCTGGCCGCCCGGAGAGGCATCGGCGCGCCTTCGCCCGACAATATCAAGGCGCAGATCAAACATTGGCGGAAAGAGCTGGGCGGATAATCTTCGGGTGTGAAGCGAAGCAGGTTGGTTCAGGACAGCGACGGATGGAAGACGACTTCCAGCAAAATGGATTTCAGTAATGCCCATTTGGAGGTTGTGACCGAGAAGGTTCGAACGCCTTCTTCGGCAGAGCCGAAAACCTGGACAACGGTCAGGCGCAAAGCAGCCGTGGTCGTAGCGCCTATGACCAGCGACGGGAAATTCTTGATTATCAAAGAAGAACGAATCCCGATCCGGGCGACGCTGTGGTCGATGCCGGCCGGACAAGTCGACAAGGCGGACGCGGATGAGAAAGAAATCGAAGCGGTTGCGTTACGCGAGCTGCACGAGGAAACCGGTTATGATCTTGCGCCGGGTGGAGAAGTCATCCCACTTGGATTCTTTTTCACATCGGCGGGGCTGACTGATGAGCATTGTTATTTTTTTCTGGTTAAACCGGTCCAGCGCGCGCCCGTCCACAAACGCGAAGAGGGTGAGGCAATTCTCGAATGCCGCGCGGTAGACGATCGCGAACTAAGCCGGATGATCTCGCGAAACGAAATCCGCGATTCGAATACCCTGGCAATTTGCGCGCGTCTGGCGGCCCGCGGCTTGATTTCATTGGATCCGCGTTGATTGACCATGCAGTTGCGCAACATTTTTAAGTTTCGCGATTTGCCGGAAAGCGAAACGTCAAAACCGTTTCTCGATCATTTGGAGGACCTGCGTTGGACCGTCGTGAAGATGGCAATCACGCTTCTTGTTGCGATGATCGTTTGTTTTCTGTTTCGGCAAACGCTGGTCCGGGTGCTGCAGGCGCCATTACACGAACTGGATCCGCAGGTCGGCGCGCTCAAAGCGCTTGGGATCACCGATTCCATCGTGATTTCGTTTCATCTCGCGTTCTACTCCGCGATCGTTGTGTCATTCCCGCTGCTCCTCTATTTCGTTGCCGGATTTGTGCTGCCAGCGCTGACCGTCGTGGAAAAACGGTTTCTGTTTCCGGCAATCATCGGCAGCTTCGGCCTTTTTCTTCTGGGCGTGTTCATCTGCTATTTCTGGTTGTTGCCGAAAACGATTCTGTTCTTTTTCCGTGACACCCAATCGCTCGGCTGGGCACCGACTTGGACGGTGCAGCAGTACTATTCGTTTGTTACCAAGTTCGTGCTCGGTTTCGGACTGGCATTTGAATTGCCGGTCGTCGTGCTCGCTTTGGTTTATTTCGGTCTTATCACTTACAAATTCATGGCCCGCACTCGCCCCTACGCGGTCGTCCTCATCTTTATTCTCGCCGCAATCATCGCGCCGACTCCCGACCTGCTGACTTTGGTCGCCATGGCGCTCCCGATGGCGTTGCTTTACGAAAGCTGCATCTGGGTCGCCTGGGTCATGGAACGCCGGGCATTGCGCACCCGCTCACCCTGACCGCGTGGACATCGCTTCCTACAACGTGCTGTTTGCGATTGTCGCCTTCGTTCTCGGCGCGGTTATCGGCTCGTTTCTCAACGTCAGCATTTACCGGTTACCGCGAGACCTTTCGGTAAACAAACCGCGCCGCTCATTTTGCCCGGCCTGCCACGCGCCGATCCCGTGGCAACAAAACGTCCCGCTGCTCAGCTGGCTTATGCTGCGCGGACGCTGCGCCCAGTGTGGCGCGAAGATCTCGTTCCGTTACTTCGGCGTGGAACTGTTGACCGCCCTGCTCTTTCTCGCCGTGTGGGAATTTTTTCCGTGGCAAATCGCACTCGCTTACTGGGTTTTCATTTCGATTTTAATCGTCGCCACTTTCGTTGATCTGGAACATTTCATCATTCCGGATCAGGTGACGATTGGTGGGACGATTATCGGAATCGTTGCGAGCTTTGTTGTTCCGCAATTGATGGCCGCCGACTCTCGAGTTGTGGCGCTTGTCCGCTCGGTGCTCGCCGCTGCGCTTGGTTACGTGATTCTGTGGATCGTCCTTGAAGGCGGTAAAATTGCGTTCGGGAAAAAGCGGGTCGAGCTCGAGACACCCACTCCGTTTAACTGGACGAGACATGGCGACGATGCCGACCTGGTGGTGGGCGAGGAACGCAGCCTGTGGAGCGATTACTTCGCTCGAGAAAGAGATCGACTGATTCTTCACTGCGACGAAGCGAAGATCGACCAACGCGCATTTGGCGCCGAAGTCCTGGAATTTCATTATAACCGGGTCCGCGTTCGCGATGAAGAGTTCGCGTTGGACGCCATCGATCAAATTTCCGGTGTTGCCCGGGAGCTGGAAATTCCGCGTGAAGCAATGGGCCGGGGTGATCTAAAATTTCTCGCTGCAATCGGCGCATTTCTGGGGTGGCGCGGCGTGCTCTTTAGCATATTCGCCGGCTCGGTGTTTGGTTCGATCATCGGACTGGCCACGCTACTTCTCGGCAAACGCGTCTGGTCCGCCAAACTACCGTTCGGTCCTTATCTGGCTTTTGGTGCGATGGTTTGGATGTTCTTCGGCGAAAAATTCGTCGGCTGGTATTTGCAGCTCGTTAATCCCGGCTAGAGTAGGGTCGTGAAGGCGAACCATTGCGGCCAGTAAGTTCGAGTAATTTCCTGCAATGCACCGGCCCAGCGCTGCATCGCTTCGGTGACGGTTTCGTCGCGCGACGCGTTTCCATTTGCGCAAACGATTGGTTCCCGCGCGACGATCTTATATTTCCGATAACCGGTGCGGACGATGAAGATGGGAAAAATCGCAGCTTCGGAAACCAGTGATAAAACAAACGGACCATTGGGCAGGGGAATTTTCCGGTCAAAAAGATCCACGTTCTCGCGACCGACCGTGCCGACGATCCGGTCGCCCTGAATCGAAATGATTTCGCCGGCCCGCAGCGCCTTCAGCAACTCGAAGGCAAGCGCGGTTCCGTCGTCGCTATAGCCGACCTGGACTGCGCCTGCGCTAGCCTGCTGCAAAGCGAGGTCGACATGTTCGGCCGACCGGGCATCGCTCTCCGGTGCGCGGACCATTCTGACCACGCGATGAAATTTTTGAGCGAAGAGCGCGGCGGCCAGATCGTAACTGCCCATGTGGGCCGTGAGCACGATGCCACCCTTTGCCGAAGCCAGTTGGTCGAGAAAGCGCATTCCTTCGAATTCATAACGAAAGCGGGCTTTCAAGATTCGATAGGCAGCAGTGTCGGTGAGCGACCATCCGAAATTCGCGAACACGCGGATGACGCGGAGATAATTCGCAATTCGCCATGATTGCGGTCTAATCAGTTTCAAATTTCGCAGCAGAGCTTTGCGAGCCGGCGCGGCGACAAAGAAAAACACGATGGCGCCAAGCCAAATCAGCGGCCAATGGAAGATCGCCGGGACGTAAGCGACCGTTCGATCGATAACTTTCCGCCAAAAGACACTTCCGACAACGAACCGGCCTTGTTCCATCGCCATTTCGAGAATGGACTTTCGCTTGGCCAAACGCAATCAGTTCCCCATGCTCCGCAACTCGGAATGCCGGCGAGCGCACTCGAAGCCGATCTCGAACGGCTATCGGTTGTGGATCGGTTTCCCTGGATGAGGTGTTCACGCGCGCAGAAAAGTTGCTTAGACTCGAGCGATGATCTTCAAGAACGGCCGATTGATTTTCCCAAATGGCGTTAGGGATGGACTCGATCTGCTGGTGGAAGACGGGTTGATCACGGCGATTCGAGGGCAGGCGCCGGCGATGGGCGAGGAGATCATCGACTTGCAAGGCAACTACCTCGCGCCGGGATTTATCGACGTTCATGTCCACGGCGCGATGGGTCGCGATACGATGGAGGCAAGCGCCGACGCGTTCCGCGCCATCTGCGATTATCACACAACCGGCGGAACGACGTCTCTCTTGCTCACCACCGCGACCGCGCCGACCAAAGCCATCCTTGGAGTTTTGAAGGCCGTGCGCGATTGGCGGCCCACCCAGGGCGCGGGGGATGAGGACCGGGCGGCGATCAGCCAAATCGCTGGCGTTCACATTGAAGGGCCTTTCATTTCGAAAGCGAAAGCCGGCGCTCAACGGGTGAGTTCCATGCGCAATCCGACGCAAACAGCTTATGCGCCGTTGCTGGATTACTATGATGTGATCAGGCGAATGACGGTTGC
>JAJPJU010000089.1 GCA_021324035.1 Spartobacteria bacterium
AGGCTTTTGCCAACGTCTGTCTTCAATCTATCCTCGAGATCCAGCTGCCGCCGATTCCTGAGGAGGTCGCGAATACCTTGCCGCCGGAGGGTTTGGAACAAGAGATTAACTTTATAAATTTCCCGAACGGGTAATGGTTCTCCGAAATGTCGAACGTGTTTGAAACTGTGGTCGGATTTTTCGCGAAGGGCGGCATCTTCATGTGGCCGCTTCTTATCTGTTCGATTGTGTCTCTGACGGTCATCATTTTGCGGACGCTTGCACTGCGCGAAAAGAACGTTCTGCCGATGACGATCGAAAGCGAAATGGAGCGCCTCGCCCCGGGCGCAAGTCCGGAACGGCTCTTTCGAATGGTTCAGCACGATGCTTCGTCATTGGCCCGGATTCTTCGGGTGGCGCTGAGTCATCTCCGCTGGCCGCGTTCCGAGAATGTCGAAGCGGTGCAAACCCGGGCCCGTTACGAGATGGTCCGTTTGGAGCGGGGACTCGTGGTCCTGGAAGTGATCATCGGTATTGCGCCGTTGATCGGTTTGATCGGAACCGTTTCAGGTCTCGTCCATGTCTTCGCCAGTCTCGGCGTCAGCGCCGGCTCGGCAGATCCAAAAATGATCGCTCGTGGAATTTCCGAAGCGCTGAATTGCACCGTGTTCGGATTGGGCATTGCCGTCCCCAGCCTGATCGCGTTCGTCTATTTCTCGAAGAAAGTCGAAGTGCTCTCGGTGGAAATGGAATCGCTCGTCACGGATTTGTTGTCGAAGTGCTATTACGGCCGTCTTCTTGGCGCGAAAAAGGCCCAGCCTCAAATGCCGGCCCAGCCAATTACACCCGCTCAACCGGCGACGCCGGAAATTGCGCCGATGGCCTGAAAATGACGAATGACGAAGGAATGACGAAGCCCAAGACGCACAGCGATGTTTCCGTCAGGCACTTTGGTATTGCAGAATTCGGATTTGTTTCGGCATTCGGCATTCGTGCTTCGGCATTTGTCTCATGAAGTTTGCGGTTCGGAAGAGAAGGGCCCCCTCCATCATTATCGTATCTTTGGTGGATATTCTGACCATCCTCCTGATTTTCTTTGTCGTTTCGACGACGTTCAGAAAGGACCAGCCGGAGGTGCAGATCAATTTGCCGGAATCCAAGACCGCAACCAGTGCTCCGGCCGAGCTCGAGCATGCGCTCCTCACCGTTAGCGAAAATGACGAGATCAAGCTCGATGGAAAAACAATCGCGGTCGAAGATTTGGAAGCGGCGGTAAGGAATTTGTCCGAGACGCGCCGCACGTCGCTGGCACTTCAAGCCGACAAGAAGGCCTCGTTTGGTATCATCATCAAGGTAATGGACGCGTTGAAGCTGGCGGGGGTGAAAAATCTTCCGGCATTCACCCACGGCGAAAAATGAGATTACCGATTGTGCAATATGGCGACCGGGTGTTGCGGGCGAAGGGCAGCCGCATCGAGAAGATTGACGACCGAATTCGCGAGCTCGCTCAGAACATGATCGAGACAATGCACGCCGCCAACGGCGTCGGCCTGGCGGCGCAACAAATTGGAGAGCCGGTCCAACTTACCGTCATTGATGTGTCGCAAGTGGAAGATCGCCCGAGCACGATGAAATTGAACGGCCAGGAGATCGATCCGGCGAGCGCGATGCCTTTGATCCTGATCAATCCGCAGGTCGAGGTTGGTAACGAAACCGAGTCGGGAACGGAAGGGTGTTTGAGCTTTCCGGAGATCACCGGCGAAATCTCGCGCTCAAAATCAATCTTGGTGCACGCGCAGGATCTGGAAGGAAACGCCGTTAAAATTGAAACGATAGGTTTCCTCGCCCGGGCTATTCAGCACGAAGTCGATCATCTGAACGGCATTTTGTTCATCGATCGAATGAGCTCGGCGGCGAAGATGACCCTCTCGAGCAGACTAAAGCGGCTCCAAAAAGAAACCCAACGCGGATTGAAGCATCGGCAGCGCGCCGTGGCCGAAACAACGCTGTAATTTCCCTCACCTCAATCCTCTCCATGTGGGAGAGGCGGACAAAGAAATTCGACGCGCGGCTTTTTCACCTCTCCCACCGGGAGAGCAAGTCGCGTCGCGATGGTGAGGGCAATTTGGTTTAGCCCTTCAAGGAAATCACAGCGCTTTGTAGTCGACCGATATCGTCCGGAAGACCAGCTGGTCGTGCTGGGCTGAAAAATAGAACAGCTCGAGCATCGTCGCGCCAATGGTCCATTGATAACCGACCAGCGTTTGGATGACGTCGGAGTCGGTATCGCGGGTTCTGGAGACCAACTTTCCGGTTCCATACTTGGCGTCGAAGTAGCGACGGATTTCGCCCATGCGTTCGTTGTAACGTTCGATCGACCAATCCGGATATTCGTACTGCAATTCGACGCCGAAGAGCGAGCCGCCTTTAAAAGTAAAAAGAGTGCGCTTCAAACCGGGATGGACCAGGCCCTCCACGGTCCAGATTTCGCGGTTTTCCTTTTTTTCGCGTGAGACAATCGTGGCTTTGGCGCCCTTGAGGACGGCTTCGACCCGCGACATCGGATCGTTCCAGCGAAATCCGAACGGCGGCAACAATTCTTCGGCGCCGCGCGACATCGAAGCGGTGACCAGCAAAAACAAAACCCAAATTACAAGGCGCGGCATGATGATTTAGGGCGCGACGACAACACTAGCAGCCCATTGAAGCAAAGAAAATACTGCTGCGCGCGAGTCTGATCAGAGAAAGGAGCAATACAAATTTTCGTCACTTGAGGCACATCTCGGTTTGGTTTTTTCGTCAAGAATTTTTTAGAAGAGAAATCAAAATAAAGTTCAGATTTTTTCTTGTCGATGTTGTGCGCGATTTCTAATCTCAAGCCCGCGGCAGGGGACGAGAGAAAGGCGCGTGTGAATAAGATGTGAACATGTCCGAGAAAAATTTGATTCTCTAGAATGAGCAAGGCCTTAACCCCGGTAAAACAAAATGATGAACGAGACGTTCGTTCTGCTGCCGATCGACTGATCACTCGAGCGCGAAACCCGCATTTTGCCTCGTATTTTGGAAATTTTGGCATTTTTAATCCGCTTTTGATGCTTTTCGGCAACGTGCGCTCTACCCAGCGTCACTTTGGCGGAAGGCGAGAATTCCCCCTCCTAACCGCCATTATGGCGATTGTGTAACACTGTTAACAACTCCCATGGACGAGAAATGTACGCAGCTTTGGCAGAAACTGTCGGCCGCGCTCAAACCTCACGTCAGCGCCGACACATTTAAGCGTTGGTTTTCCGCCGTCGAATTGGCGGCGGTGACACCGAAAGCGCTCAGCTTTCGTGTGCCCAACAATATTTATCAATACTGGATCGAAAGTAATCACATGGCGGCGCTCGAGGCCGCGGTGCTTACCGCACTCGGCGAGCCGCGCCAGATCGAGTTCATTTCGTCGGAATCGCCAATCAACGATTCCGAACCGGCCGCAACATCCAAGCAGACCCACTCCGTGAACGACGCAAAGCCGGCCACAAGTTCGTTCGGACTGAATCCTCGCAACACGTTCGAATCTTTTGTGATCGGACCGAACAATGAAATCGCCCACGCGGCTGCGCTGGCTGTCGCGCAGTCTCCGGCTCGCACTTATAACCCGCTCTTCATTTACGGCGGAGTCGGTCTGGGCAAGACCCACCTGATGCAGGCGATCGGGCAATATGTGATCGCCAAAAAGAAGAACACGAAAGTGATTTATCTTTCGAGTGAGCTGTTCATCAACGAGTTCATCGACGCGATTCAGCACAATAATCTGGTCAAATTCCGGAAGCGTTACCGTCAGGCCGATTTGCTTTGCATCGACGATATTCAGTTCCTCGGCGGGAAAGAACGTTCGCAGGAGGAGTTCTTTCACACTTTCAATACCCTGTTCGATGGCCACAAGCAGATTGTCCTCTCGTGCGACCGCCCGGCGTCGGAAATTGCCAATCTCGAACACCGGCTGGTATCGCGGTTCGAATGGGGGCTGACCGCCGAACTTCAGCCGCCCGCGATCGAGACACGGCTGGCGATTCTGCGAAAAAAAGCTCGCGGCATGCAGATCAAATTGCCGGACCAGATCTTTGAATTCCTGGCCAATCGCATCCGCAGCAACGTTCGTCGCCTGGAAGGTGCGCTGATGCGGGTGGCATCGTTCGCGTCACTGAGTGGGAAAGCGCTCACCCAGGAAGTGATCGAGCATTTGCTGAAGGACATTTTGCAGGAGGAAGCGCGGACATCGATCACGATCGAGCAGATTCAACGCAAAGTGGCGGAGCATTTCGATGTGCGCCTGGCTGATATGACGAGCAAGCGGCGGCCGGCCAGCATCGCGTTTCCGCGTCAGGTCGCGATGTATCTCGCGCGTGAATTAACCAAGTCTTCGCTGAACGAAATCGGCGATGCTTTTGGCGGGCGCGATCACGGAACCGTATTGCACGCGTGCAAGTTGGTGAAGAGACGGATGAAAGAACAGGACAGCATCCGGCAGACGATTTCGTTTATCGACAGCTCACTGCAACGCTGAGTGTACCGGTCGTGGTCAGCGCACAAGACTTTGCGGTTGCCGAATAGGACGGGCCGCCTAACATCAGATTTGTCTCCATGAAGTTTAGCGTCACCAAAGAAAAGTTACTGGAAGGTCTGCAGCAGGTTCAGAATGTCGTCAGCACCCGGACGACGCTGCCGATTTTATCGAACGTGTTGCTCCAGGCCAATGAAGGTGTGGTCCACCTGACAACTACGGATCTGGACGTCGGCGTTCGCGGAAGTTTCGAGGCGGAGGTGGAGAAGGAAGGCGCGACCACCTTGCCGGCGCGACGCTTGTTCAACATCGTTCGTGAGTTGCCGGCGAGCGAGATTCAAATCGACGTGGATGGGAAAAACGCCGCGTCTATTCGCAGCGGACAGAGCTTTTTCAAGATCCTCGGCCTGCCCGAAGAGGAATTTCCGCCGCTTCCGAAATTCGAAGAAGCCAAAGTGGTCACGATTCGCCAAAAGGATTTGCGAGACGGACTGCGCAAGAGCTCTTACGCGATCTCGACCGACGAAACGCGCTACGTTCTGAACGGGTTGCTGTTTAGTTTCAAGGACAACAAACTCACTCTCGTGGCGACGGATGGGCGCCGGCTGGCGATGGTCGATATCGAACTGGAGATCCCGCGCAGTCAGGAAACAGACATCATCGTCCCGACCAAGGCAGTGACCGAGCTGCAACGGCTGCTGACTGACGAAGGCGATGTCAAAGTGAGCGTGTCCAGCGGGCAGATCGCATTCGATCTGAACAAGACGTTGCTGGTCTCGAAGTTAATCGAAGGCAATTACCCGAACTATAAACAAGTGATACCCGGGGAAGCAAAGGAACGGGTAACACTGGAGCGCGAGACGTTTTTAAATTCAGTGAGACGCGTTTCGCTGCTGGCGAGCGAGAAATCGAATTCGATCAAGCTGAATTTCAGCAAGAACAACATCGACATTACCGCCAATACCCCGGAAGTCGGCGAAGCCAAGGAATCGCTTCCAGTGCAGTACAAGGGCCGTGATTTCTCGATCGCCTTCAATCCCGAATTCCTCATGGCGCCTTTGCGAGCATTGACCGAGGACGAAGTCTTTCTCGATCTGATCGACGAAATGAGCCCGGGCGTGCTGAAGATCCAGACGCCGTTCCTTTACGTGCTGATGCCGATGCGCATCAGTTCGTAATCTTAGCAGCTAGAGTCGACTTGACCTTTGGCCGCTCGGTGAGCGGCCGCTACCTGAGCGCTCCACCCGCTTAATATTGCGTAAACGCGCAGGCGAGGATCGCGATCGCGTAAACCGCGGCCAGGCCGTGAATCGCGTGCCATCGCGTCGTTGTTTTGGTGCTCCAATTGATCTGGTCGCGAAGCAAATACGGCATCGTCACCCAAAACAGACCCGCAACGATCATCAAATAGGCGAGGACAGTGAGGAATAGCCGGCTGGTCTCATAACGAAAGAATGCGGCTTCAAGAAGCGGTTCGGCGGCGAGCAGACACAGAATTCCCAACGCTCGCACGGCAAGGAATTCTTCAACGAAGCGCATGACCAGCAGATAACCGATCGGGAGAATGATCAGCAAAGGGCGGCGGAAACTCGAGAATTCGCCCATCTCCATCGTGGCCAGCAGCCAGAACGACCAGACCAGGACGATTGTCAGCAGGACTACTCCGGCAACGCGCGACCGCGGCAAGCCCTTCACCCAGCCTTGGACTGTGGAAGGTTTGATGAATCCGGGCAGGCTTAGGATCAGGAGCAGCACTCCAGCCACAATGCCTGCGGTGCGAAGGTCAAAATCGTAGATCATGCGGCGACTGCTGAAATTCCGGCCTGGATGTTAACGGGCGTTCCGTAAAGGCTGAATCCGGTGGCCCGTTCGATATGAACGTCAACGAAGGTGCCGGCGCAATCTTCGTTGCTTTCGAACAAAACAATCTTGTGGGTGCGAGTCCGTCCCATCAAACGCGACCGGTTGGTTTTACTGGGGCCTTCGCAAAGAATCTGCAACGTGCGCCCAATCAATCTCTCGTTTATTCGTTGCGCAGAGGCATCCACCACTTGGAGCAAATCGTGATTGCGCGCTTCCTTGATGCTGTCGTCAACCTGGTCGGGCATCTCCGCGGCGGGTGTGTCGCGGCGGGGCGAATAACGAAAGACAAACGCGTTATCGAATTCGACCTCTTCGACCAGTTTGCGGGTTTGGGCGTAGTCTTCGTCCGTCTCGCCGGGAAAACCCACAATGATGTCGGTCGTGACGGCGATACCTGGTCGCGCCCGGCGAACGTTCCCGATGAGCTCGATATATTTCTCGGCGGTGTAAGTGCGGTGCATGGCTTTGAGGATCTTGTTCGAACCTGATTGCACCGGCAGATGAAGATGATCGACTAACTTTGGCAACCGCCGGTAAGCGTCGATCAGATCTTCGCGAAAGCCGATCGGGTGTGGCGAAGTGAACCTCAACCGCTGCAAGCCGTCGACTTCGTGAACGGCCCCGAGCAATTGCACAAATGGACTCTTGTTTTCGACCTTTGGAAATTCGTGACGGCCGTAGAGGTTCACGATCTGGCCAAGGAGTGTCACTTCCTTTACTCCTTGCGACACTAGTTGCCGCACCTCGGCGACAATTTCGTCGATTGGACGGCTGCGTTCTGCGCCCCGTGTCATCGGAACGATGCAGAAGGTGCAGTGCATGTTACAGCCCTGCATGATCGAGACGAATGCCGTCGCCTGTTTTGGAGCCAGCGGCTGTTCCCGAATCGTCGATTGCGATCCCGTTTCCTCCCCGACGTCGACGATTGAAAATCGCGGGTCGTCCATTCTGCTGTGGCCCGGATCGTCGGTCCCGGCTACAACCACACATTTGCGAGCAACGATTTCGTCCACGTAATCGGCGACTCGATGAAACTTTTGGGTGCCCACAACCAGATCGACGTGCGGCGAATGTTCGAGGAGCTCGGCCCCGCGAGCCTGCGCCATGCATCCGAGAAAACCGAAAACGACGTGCGGCCGTTCCTTCGCGATTCGGCCGAGCATTCCCATTTTGCCTAGCGCTTTCTGGTCCGCCATGTCGCGCACGCTGCAGGTGTTCAGCAGGACCACGTCGGCGTCGCGTTCGTTTTCGACCCGCTCGTATCCTCGTTCGATGAGCGAATGCGCAACCTGTTCGGAGTCGCGCTCGTTCATCTGACAGCCGTAGGTTTTGATGAAAAACTTTGGCATCGGCGGGCGAAATAATACACCGTCGGGCGCGATGCGCTACGGCTTTGACTGATTGTCAGCCCTGGGAGGCGCGGCAAACTGCCCGGGAAAAGGATTAGCCTTCAATCGTTTCTGAACTTCCTGTTCAGTCCATGGATTGGTCCCGACTTCGTTGAACAAGGCAATTCCGATGACTCCGACATTTCTGGTGTTGTGGTACTTCTCAGCGGCATACGATTCCCGAACCGGGCTGAATCGGAAAGCGGCCACCGATTCAGTGCTTTGCCGAAAGCCCTCCACTTTTAGCTCAGAATTTGGCGCCATGATGTAACCGGGTTTTCGGACCGACGCTTTGGCTCCATCCAAGACGTCCAAGCCATCAACTGACAAGACCACTTCGAGACGCAGGGCGGTTCTGTTCCTAACAACGATCGAATAGCGACGGCCTTCCTGACCAACTACGAACCAACGGTCGCCGACTACGAGACCTGGATAAAACCGGCCGATTGGGTCCTTTAAACCGATAGAAACGAGACTTTGCACGCGAGGTGGCAACATCGGCCAGGTTCGTTGCCAGGCTGCTGCATTTGCCATTGCCTGGATGCCTGCAGCGTCGTTGTAATAAATCGCCGCCGTCGCAATGGGATGGCCCGGGTCGGCTCGACGAAAACTTGTGAACTGGACCCGCGATCCGCGGGCTTCGCCCCATTTGGTCCCGAGCCCGGGACGGTCTGTGGGTGCCTTGGCAAAGTTAGAAGTTGTAGCGCCGCTGTGACTGGCAATTTGAGATTCACAAGCATACAGAAAGAAGGAGACACCCAAGAAAATCAGCCATGCGAAAATCCGTTTCATCATCGATTATTACGGTTCCAAGGCGTCGATCTTTCCGTTTTAATTTTCGCCTCGAATGAAGGATGCACCGGCAATTGGGATCATCGGCGGAAGCGGTCTCTACCAGGTTGAACAACTGCGCGATGCCGCGGAGCACAAACTCGACACACCGTTTGGTCCGCCGTCGGACGCGCTGATTGGAGGCATAATGAGCGGACGCCAAGTCTACTTTTTGCCACGACATGGCCGCGGCCACCGGATCTTGCCGCACGAACTCAATCATCGGGCGAATATTTATGCGCTGCGCTCGCTCAATGTGCGATGGATCATCTCGGTCACTGCGGTCGGAAGTCTTCAGGAGAAATACAAACCACGCGATATTTTGTTGCCGTCTCAGTTTTACGATCGAATGAGTTCGCGGGCGGAGCACACTTTCTTTGGCGAAGGCATCGCCGCTCATATTTCGTTCGCCGACCCGATCAGTATTCAATTGCGCGGCCTTCTGGCGGACTCGGCGAAAAAGGTGGGCCTTACTGTTCACAATGGCGGCACATATGTAGGCATGGATGGTCCGGCATTTTCGACCCGGGCGGAATCGGAACTGAATCGCCACCACGGTTTTGACGTGATCGGGATGACGAATGTGCCGGAAGCAAAGCTGGCGCGCGAAGCGGAGATCGCGCTGGCCACAATGGCGATGATTACCGATTACGATTGCTGGAAAGAGGAAGAAGAGCCGGTATCCGCCGAGACCGTTTTTGGCCATTTAACTGCCAATGCGGAGGCGGCCAAAAAG